>CAIQIC010000191.1 GCA_903871765.1 uncultured Lentisphaerota bacterium | reverse complement strand
GCTCGGCCGGGCCCTGGACCGACGCCGTGTCGGGCAAATCGGTTTCGCGATCAAATGCCGCCCGAACGCGGTACACCCGGAGGTCTTCGAACGGCTGCGGGAACGCGGGCTGTTCCGGGTTTTTCTGGGCATCGAGGCCGGCACCGCGGCCTCGCTCGAAAACCTGGGCCGGCGGCAGACCGTGGCACAGAATGAGCGGGCGCTCGAGATCCTCAACGGACTGGACCTGCATGTCTGCTACAACCTCCTGCTCTTCAATCCCGATTCCACGCTGGAAGACTTCCGCGCCAACGTGGCCTTCCTGCAGGCCCACCCGGCCAACCCCATGAACTTCTGCCGCACGGAAGTTTACGCCGGCACGCCGCTGGCAGAGCACCTGCGGGCTGCGGACCGCCTGGTGGGTTCCTACTGGGGCTACGGCTACCGCATCCGCGATGCGCGGGCCCAGCGCGCCTTCGAGCTCATGCACCGCGTGCTGTTTGACCGGCACCATAGCGACGAAAACGTACATCATCTCACCATGCGCGTGGATTACGAGCGTCAGATCCTGGCCGACTTCTTCCAGTGCCCGGGCGCGCTCCGCGCCCGCGTCAAGTCCTTCGTCCGCGGCGTAAATCTGGCGTCGGCGGAATTTCTGATGCGGATCGCCGAACTGGCCGCCGCCGGGACTGAGCCGGCGGCGGAGCATCTCGACGCGCTGCGCCACGACCTGACGCAGGACACACGGCGGCGCGAACAGGAATCCGCCGCGATCCTCACGGCCATCCGTCAGACCGCCTGGCTGGAAAGTCAGCCGGGCAGTCTCTCCCTGGCCCGCATCGGCGTGGCCGCTTCCCTTTTATTCGCTGCCGGCACATCGGCCATGGGTCAGCATATGAGCGAGCGCATAGCCGTCCCACTCGAACAGCCGGTCACACCCCCGGCCACCAACCCCGCGGTCAAACCGGCCGAGGGCTCGGCGACCAATGCGCCCGCCCAGCCGGGACAGACGCCGGATGGGGATTTCAGCCGGATCACCGCCTACATGATCCCGCTGACCCGGATCATCGCCCGCCACATGGACCAGGCGCAGGACGTGGACCTTGAACTCAGGCTGGATCAGGAAAGCAAGGTCACCTTCGCGGCTGTATACAAGGCGGGCCGGGCCAAGGACGCGGTCGGCGGCGCGTTGTCGAAGGACGCCAAGGCGAAGGCGGAAACAGCCTTGGGCAAACTCGGCGCGGACACCTTTGCGGTCAGGGAAAAGGCCACGCAGGAACTCCAGACCCTCGGCCCGGCGGTGCTGCCCCTCGTGCGAGCCCACAAGACCGGTCAGACCGATCCGGAAGTGACCCTGCGCTGCGACCAGGTTATCGGCGCGTTGGATTACTGCGCCGCCGTGCGCGACTACGACGGGATGATCCAGGAGATCAAGGAGTGCAGCATGCAACTCAGCACGGAGGACCGGAACAAGCGCTACACAGGGACCATCCCGGCGTCCGCCCTCGAGCGATGGATCCGCCGGGGACGCATCATCATTCGCGGCCAGCACATCAGCGAGATGGCTCCCGCCCCGCTGGATTGAGCCGGCAAGTAAAGCGTGTGCTTTATCACGTTACGACCGCGAGCACCGTTGGGATGAAGTGTTTTCTGATAAACAGGGAAATGTCGAAGCGGAAACATCAACATCTATGTATAATAGAGTGAAAAGCATGAAAGGTAAACTCGTGAGAACAAAATACCCGGCCGATATTCGATTGACCATCCACGATATTTTCAAGATTTACGGAATCAATCCGCTCCAAGTTTTACTCGTCCGCCATGGAAATAAACATTTCCAAATACTGGAGACATTCTCAAGAAATCTTCCGAGGTTGGAGGCATACCAAAGTTGCCAAGAAGCCGGGAAATTCCGCGACGCAAAGAGTATTGCTGTTTTTGCGCCCTACCATGGTACGACTGCCCTTTTCTTGGGGCTATGGGACATTCACGGGTTCACCAAGTTTTCGGAACGCTCTCAAGAAATGCTGTCATTGATACAAAAGTATCAGTTGCCCGAATTTCGGCCGAAAGACGTATGGTATAATTTGCAT
>CAIQIC010000190.1 GCA_903871765.1 uncultured Lentisphaerota bacterium | reverse complement strand
CCGGCGGTCCTCGAATGCGCCGTCACCGGGGTGGCCGATCCCGATCGTGTCCAGGTGGTCAAGGCCAGCGTCGTGCTCTCCAAGGGATACGCGGCGAGCCCCGAGCTGTCCACGGAACTCCAGGAGCATGTGAAGAAGACCACAGCGCCTTACAAGTATCCGCGGATCATCGAGTTCGTGACCGAGCTTCCCAAGACGATCAGCGGAAAGATCCGGCGCGTGGAGATCCGGGAGAGGGACGGGGAGTAGCCGATGGCGGGGGAGATAATCCGCCGCAACCTCGAACACCAGAAGGGAGTGGCTTCATGGAAACGCGGTACCTGGCAGACGCGGTACGCTATGCCACGATGAGCACCACAGAGCTGCGGGCGAGCTATCTCATCACATCCCTGTTTACACCGGGGGAGATCCGGCTCGTCTATTGCGAGGCGGACCGGGCGGTGGTCGGCTCGGCTGTTCCGAAAGAAGCGCCGCTGACGCTGGCCGCCGCCGACGAGCTGCGCGCGGAGTACTTCTGCCAGCGGCGCGAACTGGGCGTGCTGAACATCGGGGGCGCCGGCACGGTGCGGGTGGATGGGACGACGTTCGCGGTGGGGCCCCTGGATGCCCTGTACGTGAGCCGGGGCAGTCGGGAGGTGGTCTTCGCCAGCACCGACGCCCGGCAGCCGGCGGAGTTCTACCTGGCCAGTTACCCCGCGCATGCGGCGTATCCGACGACGCCCGCCCGGCGCGCCGAGGCGGCTGCGGTCGCGCTGGGCTCCCAGGCGGAGTGCAATCGCCGGACGATTCATAAGTACATTCACCCCGACGGGATCAAGAGCTGCCAACTGGTGATGGGCTTCACGGTGCTGGAGGAGGGGAGCGTCTGGAACAGCATGCCGCCTCACACCCACGCCCGGCGCTCGGAGATCTATCTGTACTTCGATGTCGCGCTGGAAGCACGGGTGTTTCACGTCATGGGACGGTCTGACGAGACCCGGCATCTGGTCGTGGCCGACCGGCAGGCGGTGATGTCTCCGGCGTGGTCGATCCACTGCGCGACTGCCACGCGGCGCTACACGTTTTGCTGGGTCATGGGCGGCGAGAACCAGACATTCGACGACATGGACGGCATCAAGGTCGGCGCGCTGCTCTAACAGGATATGAAAGGTAACGCGCCGATAGGCCGCAGCGGCAGACCGGACCGAAATACGATCCTCGGTTTCTGCGCCATTCTCCTCTGGAGTATGACGGTTGCGCTGGCGCGCCGCATCTCCGAACAGATTGGACCGCTCACGGCAGGCGCCGCCGTTTATCTGACGGCCGCCGGACTGCTGGGAGCGCACCTCGTCTGGAAGGAGCGGTCGCTGCGGGCCCTGTGCATGTTTCCGCGCAGATACGTGCTTGGCTGCGGCGCCCTCTTCGTGCTCTACACCGTGGCCCTGTTTCTGGCATTGGGCCTCGCCGCCGATCGTCACCAGACGATCGAAGTCGGCCTGCTGAACTATTTGTGGCCCGCCCTCACCATCCTGTTTGCGCTGCTCCTGCTTGGGCAGCGGGCGGGCGTGGGGTTGATCCCCGGCACGCTGCTGGCCGTGTGCGGGGTCTTTCTGGTGCTGACTCAGGACAGCGGGGTTACCTGGCAGTCGTTCTCGGTGAATATCCGGCGGAATCCCGCGGCGTACGGCCTGGGGGCATT
>CAIQIC010000189.1 GCA_903871765.1 uncultured Lentisphaerota bacterium | reverse complement strand
TTTCTCGAGCGTCTCCCGTGTCGCCCCAGTGAGTGTTTTCACTTACACCCACTGGCCCAATACGATGCTCCCGTCGTTCCATAATTCATAGCTCTTTTTGAATGCCGAGCACCACATTACCGACACGAAATGCGCGAAAGAGGTTTAATCTGCCTTTGGTGTCAGCAATTTGACTTCATGCAAACACAAGCCGTACCGGCCGCCCGGCGGATTGACGTTGAGCTTCACGCCGTTCCAGCCGGGGCTGAAATTCGCGGAATAGCACAGCCACAGGGTCTTGCCGTCGGGGCTGATGAATTTGCTCGGGAAATTGAGGAAGTACCCCTGCTCGCCGAAGTCCTTCAAATAGGCGACCATCCGCCACGGGCCGGTGATGACGTCGGCCTCGAGGATGTAGGAGGTCATTTTGGCCACGGTCGGCCAGCCATCGGTGATGCACATGAGGTACTTCTTCAGGCCGGGCACATAGGTGGCCGTGACGCAGCCCATGTGGTTGTTCCACTCGATCAGCGGTTTGATTTTCTCGAAGTTGTCGGTCCAGACCGGCTGGCCGGCGGTATCATGCCCGGCAAAGAATTCATACGCTTTCACGTCATTGATGGTCTCCGGCGCGGGTTTGACGCGGGCCAGGTAGACTTGGTCGGCCGTGATCCAGCTCAGGTTGGCATGGGCGAAGTCGTTGGTGCAGCCGACGACCGTCTGGAACACTTCACCCGGCTGGCCCAGCTTGATGCACGGGCGGGGCTGGGGATCGTTCTCCTCCGCGCCCATGCCGAGCAGATACGCCTTGCTGTCCGGCGAATGTTCCATGTTCTTGCCGAAATCCACGAAGTGCGGCGCGCCCATTTTCACCGGGCCGAGAAACTTGCGGGGCTCGGGAAACAGCGGCTTTTCGGGCGTGTGGGGCGACGGCTCCCACGTCTTGCCGTAATCGCGGGAGATCTGGAACCCGGGCATCGGCCCGAGGTTGGGCCAGTTCCAGGTGAACCCGTTGTGCGCCGTTGACCCCTCCGGCCCGAGGCAATAGGTGCCGTAGTACCAGATGCCGTTGTACACCAGCGAGCCGGCGGGATAGCGCCCGCGATAGGGCAAGGCGCTGGCGCCCTTGAGCGGGGCGGTGTTGTGTATCGTCAGCCGCAGCGGGTCGTCCCCGATCATGATGGCGTGGGCGGTTCTGGCGCCCGCACCGCCGTCGGAAGAGCAGCCGACGCCATCCGTCTGGCCGTCGGTCCACGGCGAGTAGAGGTTGCCGTCGCTGGCCCAGCAGGGATACCAGGTGTCCCCGCAGCGATAGTTGCTGTGGCGGCCGGTAAAAAAGACGCCCGTCAGGCTGGGCGACTTCTTGAATGGGCAATCGTCCGGAACCGGAGATCCCCAGGCGAATCCTTTTGGGCCGCCAGCCGGCGACGCGGCATTGGGCTTGCTTGATTTTGGCAGGTCAGGGCTGACCCGCGCCGCCAGCAGTTTGTAGCCTGCGACGTTGAAGTGAAGTTTATCCCCGACAAAAAGTTCCGCGCGGGGCTGACCGTCGGGACCGAGCACCATGTCATAGGTCTCGATGTAGCGGAGATGGGCTTTGCCTTGGATGTAGTCGGCCACCAGCGTGTTGACGGCCTTCGTCTGGTCGGCCTGTTTCCAGCGCGCGATGCTGGGACTGAGCGAAATGAAGATGATGTCGGTGTCCGGGAGTTTGGCCTGCACCGTGGCGACGAAGGCCTTGAAGTCGGCGAAGACCTGCTCGACGGATTTCCCCCGCCAAAGATCGTTACCGCCGGAACGGAGGTAAATGGCCCGGGGCGCATAGGGGAAGATGATCCGGGGCGCGAAGTGGGTGGCATCCGCGATCTCGGAGCCGCCGAAGCCGCGGTTGATGACCTGATGCTGCGGAAAGTCCTGCGCGAGAGTGGTCCAAAAGCGGATGGTTGACGAGCCGATGAACAGCAGCGCGCCTTTAGGCGGGGTCGTGACGGCATCGGCCCGTTCGAACGCGGCGATCTCCTTTTCCCATTTGGCATGGTCTTGAGCCGCAGGCGCGGCGCCGGGGGCAAAACGACACGGTGCGGCCAGGAAGAGCACGGTGAACAAGAGCGGCGCGCAGCATTTCATGGGTTCCCTTATTAAACGGCCGGCCTTTTCGTTTGCCAACCCGCGGGTGGGCCCATACGAGAGCAGACCATTGTTCTGTTTGGCGTCATTTTCTGGTTTCCGATTCTACGTGCCGGATGTCCAGCAGGGCAATCGCAAGGGGCAAGGCCGCCAGGGGCGTAAAGGCGAAGTCTATCCAGTTTGCCCGTCTGACGCGATGTATGCTCACGTAGTCTTTGGCCATTGTCCACCCGGCGGCTTTGAAAACAAGAGAAAACGGCAGATCTCCTGGCCGCGCTGCTCGCCGGGGCGTGCGTGGCGCCGGTGTTGCTGCTGGCGGGTCAACTGTACAGCCAGGGCCAGCCTCGACCGCTACGGCGTTGTCGGCCTGCCGACCTACATTATTCTGACCCCGCGAGCGGTCGCCGGCGGGACGGTCCGCTTGTGAGGGCAGCGGAGGACGTGCAGGTAGCGATTTTTGGGGAAGGCCGAGGGGCAGGTCGTTTGCAGGTTAAACGGGGCGAACGTTACGCTTCACCGGACGGCGAATCCGCCGCGGGTGAGCCGTACGATGGAGGCGGTTGTTGAGGACGTAGCCACTGTTTGGCTTTCTCGATATCTGTGAAAACCTGTGTATGCTCGGTTTCGTCCATCAATCCTTGAGCCATACGCGCCATTCCAAAGGAGGCAATTTCGCTTACGACTATGGCCACACGACTTTTTCCAAGCTCAACCTGGCGGCTCTGGACAAAAACGGTGATTTTCTTGATGTACTCCGCTGTAGGAGCGGTTGTCACAAGGCGGCGGTCCAGAATAAAAGAAAATCCCGGTTCAAAGCTTGGGTCACGGAACACAGCACACATCATATTTGCCCATTCATCGAAGTCCGGGTTACCCGTGTAGCTCAAAGAAACAATGCGTAAGACTTTGTCGATCGAATAAGTTATATTCATGCGTTTACCCACAAGATTGCAGCCTACATCATATTTGGCTTCACGCGTAGCACGGGCAAGTGCACCCAGTCTTGGTTTGAAAACTTCGGCGGGCAAGGCAGGCCAGGGACGCTGTCGAATTGTGCAGAGCGGTTCCGCGGCCTACCGCTTGATCCACGACCCGACCTCGCACTGCATCACTCTTCCTCCTTGCGTGCCTCCATCACCGGAACGGCTACCGCGCCCCTGCGCGCAACCAACTTTCGACGGCGTTAAGTTACCGCAGTGAGGCGGGCCGTGTCAATAAGTTATCAGCAATTGTAATATTGGCAGCGGGGGCGGAAGGCCGCATTATTTCGGGGTCGGACCACAGGTTATATTGGAACGACAATGATTTACGAAGGAGAAAAGGTCGTTATAGTGGGCTTAGAGCCATTTTTTGGGGTCGTTTTTTGACTGTAAGGGTATGGTGAACACATGCTGCGAGCCAAGTGGCCAGTCCGCTTGGCCAGCGAAACTGCCTTTCAGGCGATTTTCAGGCCAATAAAAAGCCTCTAAGAACCCTTTTCAGGGGTAAACGTCATTGTAAGTCGTTGAGGCCCTGGAGAAACCTGAGGTCCGACCCCGGGAAACGCCGGGAACCAATTCCGACTTTCACGGTGCTCTTTAATCTTGGCGGTCGCGCCGGGGCGTGCTAAGCATGCCGGCGATGCACAGAGTTCTGCGCGTGGCGACTTGGATCCTGGGTATCCTGATCGCGCTGGTCGCGGCCGGGATTGGCGGGGTGGTTTATGTCCTGCTGCCGCGTTTGGAGTTCATCGGTGAGTCGCTCCCTGTCTTCGATTTCCGGCCGGAATTGGTCATCACGCAGACCGCGCCCGGCGGCATCGTCTATACACTGAACAACAGCACCGCCACCTTCCGGCTGGATGTCGCCCGGCCGGACGAACACAGCCGCCGGCTTTTTCGCGATTACCGCGCCGCTTGGCAATACTGCCGCCAGCATAACCTGCCAACGATCCCCTCCGTGCAGGTCGTCCAAGGCAAGTGCAAGCAGTTCGATGACCGGCTGTGCATGGCCCTGGAGACGGCGATGCAAGCCGGCGTGCCGGGCGACGAACGCCTCGGTAAACGCGCGGCGCTGGAGGCGTTGTTGCGCCGACTGGTGGCGTTCCATGCGGCCGCTCCGGCGGCGCACCGGCCGGTGGTCCGCCGGGCGCTCGTCCACGTTGGCGCGGCCCTGACCCTGGGCGGTGCGCGGCCTGCGCTCGACGCAGACCTGGCCCGCGAGATGGATGCCGCGGTCACGGCGTTTCTGGCGGACCCCGATGCACAACCGTCGGGATTCTGGACGCAGAGCGAAGCTCTGCGCGGAATCTTCCTTCAGGACCGTTTCCTGGCGCGGGGCTTTGCCTTGTCGTCCGATTGGCCGGTGTGCGTCATCCTGGCGCAGGCGGTGATGGACGACTTGCGCTTGGCCGAGGCGTTTGGCCGTTTTCGGGCGGTAGATGCCCGCCTGACTAATCCGTCCTCTTTTGTAAAAACATCCACGCCGCTGGCACCGCCGGCGCGCTGCCTCTCGTGTGCCGAGTTGGCCGCGCTGCTGCCGGCTGCGACGGGGCCGGTCGCGCTGTTGGATGCCCCGGGGTTGGCCGCGGCGGAACAGGCTGCGCGGCGAAACTTCGGCGACGGAGCCGGACTGGCGCTCGTGTCCTATGCGCAGAGCAAGGAGTACGATCTTCTGCAACGCCTGCTGGCGAACGGCGTCGCTACCGGCGACACAGCGTTCATTCCGCTGGTGATCGCGGCGGTCAAAAGCGGACGGTTGCGGCTGGATCCGCAGCCCAATTCCGGCTGGTACGACTATCAGTGGCATGCCTTGGAAACCTTGTTGGTCCCGGAACGCGCCCCGGAAGCCGCGAAACTGCTGCTGACGCCCGCCTATCGGGCGCGCCTGGAAAATGCCTTCAAGACCGGCTTGACCAAAATCCGGGAGACGCACGTCAAGCACATGCCGGGGATCATTGGGAGCCTGGAGGAGACGCGCCCCGAGGTCCGGATCGGACCGGCATTCTGCGTCGAGCCTGTGGCCACGGTTTATCTGCGGTGCGCGCGCGGCTACCGCTTCCTGCAAAACACGTTGCACGCCACGCTGGGCGCGGATGCCCTGCGCCAGATCCGCCTGGGCGCTGGCGCCGCCGATGCGGACGCGGAGCTATACCGCATGGCCATGCTGTGTTACGGATTCTACGAGCAACTCGGCCTGCAGATCGGACGGCCGCTGGATTATCTGGACGGTGAGATGACCCCCGACGATCGCGCGGCGGCGCGCACGGCCGCGGAGTCATGGCTCGCCGGCCTGGACAATGACGCGGACCTCGCCGCGGATACACGCGTGGCGGTGCCGATCGTCACATGGCCAAACGGTCCCGTGCGGTACTGGGCGACGGGCGGCGTGCGCCTGGAGCGGGTGGAGTACACGTACCGCGATCATCCCAAGGTCGCGGGGCCGGTTGAGGCGGTCTTTGTGCCCACATTGCTCTATCTGCCCACCGATGTCTTTCTGGAATTCGAACGGCCCGCCGCACAATCGCTCACCCGCGAAACGTTCCGGGCGCTCTGTGACCGCTCCCCCGGCGAACGCGCGCTGCGTGCGGCGCTGGGTGGGGCGTCTCCAAAGGTTTTTCCCTGGACTCCGGCCCTTGCCGTAGTGCTGTCCATTGCTGTTGTAATGAGCGCATGGCGTTGTCACCGACGTCTGCTAACGCTGTGGGTGGCGCGGCCCCGCTGGCTGCTGTTGAAAACGACGGCCGGCTTGATTGTGGCGTTGATGCTAATGGCCCTGGTCCTCGCCTTGTCCCCGCGTCTCCGCACCCGTTTCCTGGTGAAATGCATCGCCTCGAAAAACGCGGGAGCCGCGATGATAATCGAGTCGAGAATCGCGCAATTTGCATCACCTGCCATGGCTGACGAACTGGCTGATCTGTTATCGGATCCCGACGCCCAGACGCGGTGCTTGGCGGCTGAATATCTCGCTGTTATTACGTGGAATTACAGTGGCGAGAATGTGCAATTATCCCGGATTCCAGGAATGAAGACGCGATTGCTGGCCGCTGCGGACGATCCGGTCCCCGAAGTCGCCGCCGATGCACTATTACTGCTTTGTGATTTCTCCGATGAGCAGACGCTGGATTTTCTGCTGGCCAAATTGAAAGCGGTTCGCGACGTGGATCTGCTTTGTTATTCAACGATCTATGCTTTGCGGGGTGCTTCTCTGGAGGGTGGACCTGCGCCGCGTGCGATCGAGGCGATCCTGCCGTTCCTGAGCGATCAGCGGAGCATGGTCCGAAAGGTTGCATGGAGTGTATTGAGCAGAATCCCCGACGAAACCATGGCGCGCCGGCTGGCCGAGCATTTCCGATTGGCCAATGCGCGCGGGTGGAAGATTCCGCTTTACGGGTTTGAAAATGCGCTGCGCAAACACGCGGCATTAGGCCGCATCTACAACCCGGTTCTGCGGGAGGCGGCTGGCATGGTTGCCTTGGACCCGGATTATCGCATGGATTATGCCCGAACCATCAACGATCCGCAGTTGGCGGCGGAGGCTTACCTGGCGATCTACCGGCAACCCAGCGCGAATGGGCGTGTCACGACCGAACAATGCCGCCAGGAGGTCGCGGAGACCCTGGCGCGACGCTACGAGAAGCAAGGGCTCACTGTCCTGCGCGTGGCTGAACTCGCCGACGACACCAACCTCAGTCTGGCCGAGGCCGCCGCGGCGCTGTTGCGCGCCGGTCCGCCGTAACGCCCCGCGCTTTTAACTGGCCAGCGGCGGCGAAAACCGCTACAAGGGCCGTTCGCAACGCGATAACACAGGTGGACTATGAAGAGAACGTATCAGCCTTCGAAGATCAAACGACGGCGCGTGCACGGCTTTCTCCAGCGCATGGCGACGAAAAACGGCCGCGCGGTGATCAGCCGCCGGCGCAGCAAGGGCCGCAAACGCCTGAATCCCTGAGCGGCCGGCGCGCAGCGTGCGCGCGGAAGCGACGGGACGTCGCTTCTGCGACAAACCCTGAGCCGCGTACGCGCAGGGTGCGCCGGCGATCGAGTTGCGTGCGGCCGGGCGTAGATCCCGGATCGGGAGGGGCCATGGGCCAGCAGGCGGAAGCAGTTGGCGCGGATCCGTTGCGGCCGGCGCCGGAGTCGAAACCGGCCGACGAAGGATTGTCGGCCCGCCAGCGGCTGCGGCGCTCGGGTTTGTTTGCGGAGACCTATGCGCAGGAGCGTTGCTACCGGGGGCGGTACATGGTGCTCTGGCTGCGGCAGGGTGAGGACGCCGCGTTGCGCCTGGGCGTGGTGACCAGCCGGAAGGTAGGCGAAGCCGTGGTCCGCGTCCGCGCGCGGCGTATGCTGCGCGAGGCGTTCCGGCGGAACCGCCGACGGCTGACCGGGGCCGTGGATGTGGTGCTGGTGGCGCGGGCCAGTCTGCTGACCGCGACGCCGGCCGAGCTGGCCGGCGAGCTGCTGCGGCTGGCCGAACGAGCCGGCCTGTTGCGGCCCGCCAACACGGAATGAGGTATGGCGCGGTTGCTCATAGCGTTGATTCGGCTCTACCAACTGGCCATCTCGGGCTGGCTGGGGCCGTGTTGCCGGTTTTATCCGAGCTGCTCGGCCTATTGGATGGAAGCGCTGCGGCGGCATGGATTTTTCCGGGGCGTTGGGCTGGGCCTCCGGCGGATCGCCCGCTGCCACCCGTTCCATCCGGGCGGCGTGGATCCGGTGCCGGCGGAGCGCGGGTGACGGCGGCCGGACGTTCGGGATTATGATATGAAAAAGCAGGACATCTTGATGATCGCGGCGCTGGTGGCGCTCTGGCTGGCGTGGCCGTTCCTGGACCGGCATGTTATCAAGAAATATTTTTTCCACAACACGCCCGCGCCGGCGGCTGTCCCCGCCGCGCCGCTCACCAACGCGCCGGCAACGACCGCCGCGGTTGACCGCGCGGCGCAGCCGCCGGCGCTGGTCCGGCCCGCCGCCACGGCGGTGGTGGAGCAGGTCCGGTCGGCGGATGCCCGGCCGGAGCAGACGCTGGTGCTGACCAACGCGCAACTGGAGGTGGTGGTATCCTCCAAGGGCGCGGCCATCAACTCGGTCAAGATGCTCAACAAGGCCTACCGCGAAAGCCTGGCGCGAACCAGCGGGCCGGTCACCTTCGATTTCACGCAGCGTCGCGCGCTGGCGCCGGTGGAACTGGCCGGCGTGCCGGCCGATGCGGATTTCGACCTGCAGCGCGCGCCGGACGGCCAGGGCGTGGTCCTGGAACACCACGCCGTGAGCGGTTTGATGGTCCGGCGCACCCTGACCTTCCAGGGCCCCTATCTGTTGCAGGTGACCGATGCGCTGAGCAACACCAGCGGCCAGCCGCTAGTCTTGCCGCCGTATGGCCTCCAGCTCGGCCCCCTGCGCAACCTGCCAGGCGAGACGCAGCAGCGCGGCGTATCGTTCCTGGGCGTGGACGTGGGACCCGCCGGCGGCGGTCCCGTGCACTACCTCGCCCGGGGAATCCCCGAGCTGTTTACCAACCGGAAAAAGGAACAAAACACCGCCGCGCTGCCGGTCATCGTGGAAGGCCCGGCGCCCGCGACCGCCGCGACGGACTGGGTGGCGGTGAAGAACAAGTACTTTGTCCAGGTGCTGCTGACGGACGAGGGCGGCGACAAGGTTACGCTCGCGGCGCACCGCGACCTGCTGCCGGGCGAGCAGGCGGCGCAGCCCACGTCGGAAAAAATGACTGCCGTGCAGGAGGTGGCCGCCGCGCTGTTCTTTCCCGAAACGCGGCTGACGGCGGGGGACACCTTCACCCGCAACATGCGGTTCTACATCGGCCCCAAACTCTACAGCCAGTTGGCGCCACTCAAACGCAAGGTCGTGGATGTGATGGAGTTTGGGTCCACGTCATCCTTCTTCAGCGTTTTCAACTGGATGATGGAGCCGACGACCAAGGCGCTGCTGATCACCATGAACGCCATCCATCGTTATCTCTGGCCGCACAACTATGGCCTGGCCATCATCCTGTTGACCATCCTGGTCCGCATCGTCTTCTGGCCTGTCACGCACAAGGGCACCGAAAGCATGAAACGGATGCAGGCCATCCAGCCGTTGGTCACCGAGCTCCGGCAGAAATACAAGGACAACGCCCAGAAGCAGCAGCAGGAGATCATGAAGCTCTACAAGGAGCACAAGGTCAACCCGCTCGGCGGTTGCCTGCCGTTGCTGATCCAGATCCCGGTGTTCATCGCGCTGTTCTCCGTGCTGCGCAGCGCCATCGAGCTGCGGTTTGCGCCGTTCCTCTGGATCCGGGACCTCAGCGAGCCGGAAAACCTGATCCGGTTTGGCTTCTCCGTCCCGCTGGTCGGCTGGGAGGCGCTCAACATCCTGCCGATCGTCATGGCCGTCACCATGGCCTGGCAGCAGAAGCTGACGCCCAGCACCGGCGACTCGCAGCAGCAGAAGATGATGATGATCATGCCGGTCATGATGCTGTTCTTCTTCTACAATTTTGCCGCCGGGCTGTCGCTCTACTGGACCACCAACCAGATCCTGATGATCGTGCAATTGTACCGCCAGCGTCACCAGAAATCGCTCGTCAAACCGGCCTGAGGCCGCCAGCGGTTTGGATTCATCGTACCACCGACACAGCCATCCCAGGAAGAAACGCCCATGCGCGCTGTTCATGTGCTTGTTTTGCCGGCCCTGCTGGCGGCGCTCGCGGTTCCGGCGGAGGAGTCGGCCTTGTCGCCGCAGCCTGCGGACGCGGATCCGGCGCTGTCCCGCGCCGCCCTGGCGCCGCTCCAGGGTCAAGGCGCCGGCGCGAGCCCGGCGCGACCGCTCCAACGCGCCGCGCGTCCGTCCGAAACCACCCTGAGCGTGCAAGCGGCCGCCTTTGACTGGCGGGAATTCGACGATCAGGGCGTGCGTCTGCTCAAGGAATCCGGCCCGCTCCTGGGCCTCAACCTAGGTTACAAACAATATGGCCGGCTGCTCGGCAGCAGCTTTGGCGTGGGCGTGTTCGGCGGGCGCGTGAATTACGACGGCCAGACGCAGAGCGGCATCCCTGCCACCACGCGCGTCATCTACACCGGATTGGAGGGCCAGGGCAACCTGTTGGCCCGGTGCGAGCCCGTCCGGCACCTGGCGCTCGAACCCTTCATCGGCCTGGGCGGCCGGCTATGGGATCGCAGTATACAGGATCAGGGGGAGCTCGAAGGCTACACTGAACGCTGGATGTCGTTCCACGGCCGGGCCGGCCTCGGCGTCACCTACGACTTCGACCGCGACTGGCGGGCTTTTGCGCAAGCGGGTTTCCGGCTGCCCCTCTATACGGTCCAGAACGTGAACCTGACCAAATTCGGCGGCAGCAACATCAATCTCCATCCCCGGCAGCAGCCCTCGCCGTTCGTCGAGACGGGTGGCCGCTGGAAGCTGCTGTTCGTCAGTGTCTTTTATGAGACCTTGCGCTTTGACAAGTCGGATGTTGAACAGGACGTCATTTATCAACCCGAGTCCCGGTCCGACAGCTACGGCCTTCGCGTCGGCCTCAGTGGCGCGCTTTAATCTTTTTACGGCGTGACAAGGGGGTGGGGGCGGGCTAGAAAAGACCGGGGCCGCGCCGGCGGCCTGCGGAAGAAAAAAATGAACGTCGCGGAATTGAAACAACTGAAGACGCAGGCTCTGGACGAGGCCTGGGGCGCGGCCGATGCCGCCGCCCTGGAGGCCGTGCGGATCAAATACCTTGGCCGCAACGGTCTGCTCCCGGCGATCATGAAGGACCTCAAGAACGTCCCGCCGGAGGAGCGCCGCGAGGTCGGCCGGCTGGCGAACGAGCTGAAGAACGAAGTGCAGGCGTTGCTCGACGGGCGCAAAGCGGCGCTGGAAACGGCGGGTGTCCAGCCGCCGCCGGCGTTCGATTATACGCTGCCGGGGCGCTGGCGGCCGCTGGGGTCGAAGCATCCCATCAGCCTGGTTATCGAGCGCGCGACGGAGATCTTCCATGCGATGGGCTTTACGGTGGCGTCCGGGCCGGACATCGAAACGGTGTTCAACAACTTCACCGCGCTGAACACGCCGGAGGAACATCCTTCGCGGTCGCCCAGCGACACCTTCTACCTGCAGGATGACCTCCTGCTGCGCACCCAGACCTCGCCGGTGCAGATCCGCGTGATGCAAAGCCAGCCGCCGCCCATCCGCATCATCGCGCCGGGGCGCTGTTATCGCCGCGACACGACCGACGCTACGCACAGCGCGAACTTCCATCAGATCGAGGGCTTGTATGTGGACCGCGCGGTCTCCCTGGCCGACCTCAAGGGCGACGTGAGCCACTTTGCCAAGCAGATGATGGGGCCGGATGTCCGGGTGCGGTTCCGGCCGCACTTCTTTCCGTTCACCGAGCCGAGTGTCGAATACGATTTTTCGTGCCACGTCTGCGGCGGCAAGGGCTGCCGGGTCTGCAAACAGAGCGGCTGGATCGAAATCTCCGGCGCCGGCCTGGTCAATCCGCGCGTCTTCGAATGCGTCGGCATCGATCCCGAGCAATGGCAAGGCTATGCTTTTGGCATGGGCGTGGAGCGCATCGCGATGATCCTCTACGGCATCAACGATATCCGGCAGTTGTACGAAAACGACGTGCGCTTCCTGGCGCAGTTCGGTTGAGCACGGCGCAGCATCCGCATGGTGGAGATCGCTTCTTCCCCGGAGCGGAATGTGTAAACATTCCGGCGGAATGAAATCTTGAATGGATCGTTCATGCCTGGGAGCGGAATGTGTAAACATTCGGCACGATCCGATACCGTCACCGCTTCCGTTCCAGGTGAAACTACAACGAGGATGGGAGGATAAAAAGATGCATAGTATCCGGAATGTGGCAGTCGGGTTGGTTTGCCTGGCGGCGGTGGTCGGAGCGCGCGCCGCCGAGCGCGTGGCGCTGTTTGACGGCAAGACGCTGGACGGCTGGACGGTGCTGACCTGCGAGGCGGTGGTGGATGACGGTACGATCCTGATCAAGGCGGGCAACGGCCTGGTCCAGACGGCGCGCAAGTACGGTGACTTTGTCCTGGAGTTCGACTGGCTGGCGCTCAAAGCGACGAATTGGGATAGCGGCGTCTATTTCCGCTACGACAGCGTGCCGGAAGGCCAGCCCTGGCCGCTGCACTACCAGGCGAACTTAAAGCAAGGCGACGAAGGCAACCTGGATGGGGTGAAGGGCGCCCGGAGTACGGGGCTCATCAAGCCCCGCGCGTGGAATCATTTCAAGCTGACGGTGCGCGGCAGGCACGTGGAACTGGAGATCAACGGCCAGCCGGCATGGAAGGCGGATGGTTTGAAGGGCCCCGCCAAGGGGTTCATAGCTTTGCAAGCCGAGGTGCCAGCCGGCGGACAACACCGGTTCCGCAATATTTTCGTCACGGAGCTGGAGCAAGAGTCTTCCGGCTCCAAATGAGCCTCCGGTAGGAAATCCCCTGTGGGCGGGGCTCCCAGGGTTGGTGCCGCTCCAGCGGGAAAAGCGGCGCGGGGAATCCCTGTGGGCGGGGCTTCCAGCC
>CAIQIC010000188.1 GCA_903871765.1 uncultured Lentisphaerota bacterium | reverse complement strand
GAATATCCCGCGGAAGCCCAGCCGTTTTCCTGGCAGACGGATAAGACCATTAACGGCGACTGGTATTGGTGGCGTAATGACGCCAAGAACTACAGGAAAGGCCTGGATATCGTCCACACCCTGATCGATGTGGTCAGCAAAAACGGCAACCTGTTACTTAACGTGCCGCTCACACCCGACGGCGAACTGGAAGAGGAAACCCTCACCATGCTCAAGGTCATGGGTCACGATTTCGATCTCATCGGCGAAGCCATCTTTGCGACGCGACCCTGGGCGGCCTTCGGTGAAGGTCAGAAGAACTTTAACAGCATTGATCGTGGCTCCGCGGCGGACATCCGCTTCACCCGGAACAAGGCCAATACTGTTCTTTATGTCGCGACCCTTGGCTGGCCAGGCGATGGGGCCATGCTGAAAGTCAGGACACTCAATCAATACCGCATCAACCTGAAGCGTTTGACGGGCGTGACGATTGTGGGCACGGCGGTTCCATTGATCTACAGTCAGGATGGTGAGTTCCTCAAGATCACCTTGCCGACCAAGGCACCCTACGAGTGCAACGCCTATCCGCTCAAGCTGACGTTCTCTGGCCAGATCCCGAAGCTCAAGCCGGCGGCCAAGCTTCTCTGGCAGGCCAAGGCCCGCAATGTTTTAGATGCCGAGGATCGTGCCGCCCTCGGGCTGCCTGCCGAAGCCGGCGTTCTGATACTCAATGTACCCGCCGGCAGTGATGCCGCCGGTGCCGGACTGAAGAAGGACGATGTGATCATCGCCTGCAACGGCACGGAAGTGAAGACAGTGGTTGATCTCTGGGGGCTTGCTGATAAGGCCGACGGCCGGAAACTGACTCTAACGGTCAGCCGCAACAAAAAGCAAATACAGCTACATTTGACTGACTATAATTATGTCGTCGCAGAGTATCAGGCAACTCCTGAGTTCAAGCAGGTTGCCGTTGCGCCCGTGACGGCGGTGTTGCCGGCCAAGGCGCTTGCCGGCGGCTCTCCCACCCTCAACGATCCCATTGAAGTGCTCACCGATGGCAAGGTCGTCATGGGCTTCGGGCCGATCTTCCCTAACGGGGTCAATGTCGGGATGTATAAACTGGACCTGGCTAGCGTGCAGCCTGTTGCCCAAGTCAACACATTCTCCGCCGGTGAGGGGCGTGCCCGCCAGAACTTCCTGCTCTATGGCAGCACGGCCGCCACCGATCCGGGTTGGAATGTCACCGACGCAACGGTTTTCACGCCCGTCAATGGCGTCGATACCCGGCTGGTCAAGCCGACTGCTTTCGAAGCCACCAGCATTCGCCGCAGTAACGGCAGGCCGCTGGGAAATTACCGCTGGCTGGTCTGGGCTTTGTCGCCCCTGGAAGACGGGATCGGCGGCGGCAACTCGTCATTTCAGGAATTGCAGGTGATCCCGGCAACCAAGATAAAATAACAAGGCGGCGCCACATGATCTCTGAAATTCACAAACAACACCGACCAAGAATTCGTTTATGAGGAGCATGCTTATGTTAGGCCCGGTGGTGCTCCGCACGGGTGTCCCGGCGGCCGCCAAGGTGCCTGTCAGATCCGATGCCGCCCGTTCCACCGCCTACGCCCTGCACGACCCGGGGTGGCCAAGGCGGATGGAAAGTAAGAATGCACAGAGAACGTAACGAAAGGCAGTGACGACAATGATGACGAAGCCCAACAATGCGAGACAGCCAGTGAACCAGCAAAGGAAATTCCAAATGAAATACCATACCCTCCGCCGCTTTGCGGCACGCCTGATCGCCGCTTTCGCGCTGCTGTCCTGCATCCCGGCCGCCTCCGCCGCCGACCTAACGAACCTCCGTTGCGAATACCGCGACAACCCGCTCGGCATCGACGCGGTGAAGCCACGCTTGTCGTGGGTGATTGAAGAGCGAGGGCAGAGGCCAGAGGACAGAGGCCAGAAACAAAGCGCCTATCAGATTCTGGTCGCCTCGACCCCGGACTTGCTCGCCAAAGACCAGGGCGACCTGTGGGACAGCGGCAAGGTGGCGTCGGATCAGAGCATCCAGGTGGAATACGCGGGCAAACCGCTGGAATCGCGGCAGGTTTGCCACTGTAAAGTCCGCGTCTGGCTTAAGAACGACAAGACGGACAACGGACAACCGACAACGGACAACTCTTCCCCCGGCCAGCCCTCGGCCTGGAGCAAGCCGGCCGGGTGGTCGATGGGCCTGTTGAAGCCGGCGGACTGGCAGGCGAAGTGGGTCAGGGCGGGCGGAGAATCGTCGCCGTGGCTGCGCAAGGAGTTCACCCTAACATCCGTGCCGGAACGGGCGATGGCTTTCGTCAATGTGAAGGGCTATGGCGAATTGTATGTGAACGGCAAGAAGGTGGGCGACGATGTGCTGTCGCCGGCCGTGGCGGTTTACCGGAAGCGCACGCTCTACAATACCTATGACATCAGCAAGTACCTGCGTCCCGGCAACAACTGTGTGGGCGTCTGGCTGGGCTTGGGCTTGTGCTATACCAGAAAGGATCAGGATTACACCCCCATCGCCCGGGTGCAATTGGATCTCACTGTTGGCGGGCAGCGGGTGGTGGTGGGCACCGATCCCACCTGGACCTGGATGAACAGCTCGCATGACGAATTCGGCTGGGGGTGGTGCGGCAACGGCCGCGAACATATCGATGCCCGCGGCGACATAGAAGGCTGGAGCGAGGCCGGTTGTACTAATGGTATATGGAAACCCGTTGAGGAATTTGCCGAACCGAGTGGCGTGGCCACGGCGCAGTCGTGTCCTCCTAACCGGATCACCAAAAAGTTTCCAGTGGTGAAATGTACCGTCATGACCACGAACACCTTTGAGCTGGATTTTGGAACCAACCTGAACGGATGGTTCACGCTTCGGCTGCCGAAACTGGAGGCGGGTCACAAGGTAACGATCCGCTTTGCCGACAAGCGGTTGAAGTCAGCCAAAGAGGAGGTCACGCCGGATAGAACATATGAGCTTCCCCCGGGGACTTGGAAACTCGATACTGCCAATGG
>CAIQIC010000187.1 GCA_903871765.1 uncultured Lentisphaerota bacterium | reverse complement strand
GCACGCAGACGGCCCAAAGGAACTGGATTCCGGCAAAACGGTCTTGCCGCCGCATCCCCGAAGGTGTACATCATCCGCAAGATGGTTCGCCGAAAAAGAGCAAAGAAATCCATAATCGCGCGCGCCCATCCAGCCCCCATGAGCACAAAGCCCCAAAAAACCGTCCGCGAAACCGTCGAAATCTACCGCGCCGGCAAACCCTCCGCCTTCCTCGATACCCGCGTAATTTACTGCGGCGATAATCTGGAGCAACTGCGGAAGCTGCCGGACGCCTGCGTGGACCTGGTCTACATCGACCCGCCGTTCAATTCCAACCGCAACTACGAGGTTTTCTGGGGCGAGACGAAGGAAAAGCGCGCCTTCGACGACCGCCACGCCTCCACCCAGGCCTACATCGAATACATGCGCCCGCGTTGCGTCGAACTGGCCCGCGTCCTCAAAAAGACCGGCAGCTTTTATTACCACTGCGACTGGCACGCCTCGCATTACGTAAAGGTGATGCTGGATCAGATTTTCGGCGAGAATAATTTCCAGAATGAAATCGTGTGGAAACGGGCGAATGCCCACAACGACCCGAAGCGGTATGGGAACATTCACGACACAATCTTCTTCTACACGGGTCAGCCGAATGGCTACACATGGAATGTTCAATACACGCCCTACACGCAGGAATACATTGATGCCGAGTGGAACCAACTGCCATCCGGCCGGTACTACAAGGCCGAGAATATGCTCGACCCCCAGAACAAGATGGCCGAGTTCGATTTCATGGGGACACGCGCACGCTGGCGGACTAACCTGGATGGAATGATGGAACTCTGGAACGCCCCGCAAACAGAAGTTCCCAGCAGTCACGGGAGAATCAAGCTAGGCAAGAACGGCAAGCCCACCAAACGCTGCAGGATCATATTCCTCGACGAGATGCTTGGCGTACCGCTCCAGAGTTGGTGGGATGACATCAACTCTTTGCGCGGGGGTTCCCTTGAACGTCTAGGGTATCCGACACAGAAACCTCTCGCATTGCTCGAGCGCATCCTTACGTCCAGCAGCAATGAAAACGACATCGTGCTCGACGCCTTTTGCGGTTGCGGCACAGCGCTGGTAGCGGCGCAGAAATTAAAACGGCAATGGATCGGGATTGATATTTCCCCAACCGCCTGCCGGGTGATGGCGAAGCGCCTGCGCGACGTATGCGGGTTGCCGGAGGATGAAGCCCTCTGGAAAGCAGGACGCGGATTTATCGTGCGGGATCTTCCATGGACCGAGGAAAAACTGCGCGCCATCCCGCCGTTTGAGTTCGAGAACTGGGCCGTCATCGCCCTGGGCGGCATCCCGAACAAGACGCAGGTCGGCGACCGCGGCATTGATGGCCGCATTTACCCGGTGAGCGCGGCCCCCGAACGCCGCGGCAAGGCCAAGGGCGAGTTCGATTTCACGGACACCTGGTATCCCATTCAGGTCAAACAGAAAGACCGGGTCGGCCGGCCCGATATAGATTCCTTCGAAGCGGTCATGACGCGCGAGGAACGCAACACCGGCTTCTTCGTCGCCTTCGACTACTCCGCCGACGCCCTCGCCGAAATCGGCGACTTCTTCAAACGCTCCGGCAAGATGATCCGTGCCCTCACCGTTCGCGACATCCTCGACGAAACCAAGCTCGGCGCCAAACTCGCCTGATGGACCCCGCGCCGGCCACCTCACGGTGTAATCAACTGCGTGCCCAGGCGGAACGGCGGCTCGACCCGCGGCGCCGGCGCCGGCCGCTTACGGATCTCCGCGACCTTGTCCTTCAACGGCGCCAGCGATGGATGTTCCGAGATGAACCTCTCGATCAAATCCGCATGCCGGGCGTCCGCGACGTTTATGATTCTATCAAATATTCCGACGTACTCATTACTGTAATGATACGGGGTTAAAAAAGGCGCGCTTCTTCTGTTTTTGAAGAAAGAGTCATATCGATTGATAAGAATTGGCATCGCATCCGACTGCATTAGATTGCACAACTTTTCATACAAATACACGCTCTCTTTGCTTGCAAAATCCTTATCCGTTTCTAACCGCTTAGAAATTATTTGCATCAAATAGTATTGCTCGGGCTGGTTGACCAAAGCAGCCATACACCACCATGGCCATGATTTATTAATGCTCGCTCCCCATGGTTCAGCAAGAGCTTCGTTGGTCTTCTTCCATATAATTTCCAGATAATATTACCAAAGGCCATCTTCCACGCACTTTGATACCCCCAGTTCAGCCAAGTCAGATGATGGCCCCAGCATAGTACCTTTCTTAATAGAGTTATATTTTGGATGAAGCTCCCAATCATAACGGCGAAGCAGATCAAGATCATTTGCGCGGACGATGCGCTCATAGCAGATGCGCGCCACCAATCGCTGCTGCCAGGTCAGTTTACTGTCGCTGGCGGCCACCGCAAGCACTGGGAGCGCATCCTTGCTCGTGTCGAGGATTGACTGCCGCGCAGCGAGGTAAGCATTGCTCTGCGCGCCCGCGGCGGTCGTCAGCATTTCACCCAGCCTGGCCCGGTCCAGCCCGAAACTCAGGCAGGGGCACAGGCAAACGATCAAAATGATCTTTTCACGGCTTAACCATCTGCGTGCCCAGCCGGAACGCCGGCTCCACCCGCGCCGAGCGGCCGGGGGGAGCAGAACATGAACAAGGGCGCCATTCATGATCAAGGGCGCTGCATCGTAGAATCATGAATTATTTGATGATTGGATCAATTGCGAAGTCCTTGGTAAGAAATCCATTGTCCTTACCCAGAATGACTGTCCCTCGGAATGTGTAGTTTTCACCGATATTCCCGGTCACGATAACCGACGCGGCATTCGTGGATTCCAACCTTACATAAGTAATAGATGGTTTATGTCCCAGTGACAAATGTTTACCACGCTGAAAATATTCCTTCGCGAGGTCCCTGAGCAATGTTGTTAGGCTAATTGAAACGATGGCATCATAGGGTTTTTCTACTGTTCCTCTTTTTTTTGTTGGCTGAACATATTTCTCTTTATCACCCCGCTCCGGTATCAAGGGATATATCTGACAGAAATATCCTCCTAATGACACACTTAGTTCATGGGCGAAAACCCACAAGACATCCCCCGTTGGGGTCATAGCAAAGTCGAAACCACATGGGCCAAGTTTGGACACGCTGATTTTAGCGATTATGTCATTTGTGATTGAATTGTCCGATCGCCTTCGCTGACGAATCTGAAGAATGCCACTATCAGGATCCACCTCCGCTTTGAGTTGCACCTCCTGTTCACCGATTAGAAATTCTTTTAGATGAACAAGGGGGACGGCATTCGTTGCTAAAGCCGTGCCGCCAGCCAAATCATTACTGGTCGTAATAAATGTTGCCACCACGACGCTGACCAAAATTAATTTCATTATCGAATCCCCCTTTGTTTATTTTGAAACATTTCTTACTACATCTAATTCATATAATTGATTGAGCTGCTTTCATTCGGGAGGGCTGGCAATAATGTAATTATCTGGTTCGCACAAGTCCACCGTAATGGGACAATTGGTGTCATTCGGAATAACCTCGAATTTACCGCCCATCAATGTTTCTTGCTGAAAGAAACCGTCCAATGCGTTGCTTGCCCACTGATTGACAGCATGAATCCCTTCGTATTTCTTCCCGTATGATGGATCGTAAATGATATATGATTGTGGAGGGAAAGCGTAGGGTTCACCACGTGTTACGATGTAGTGTTGCATGAACTTCTGAACCGACGGCACGATGTCGCCTTGCCCTTTCAACCCAGTACCAGTTATTTTAATGTCATTCGTCCCTTGAACGGCATTGGTTAGTAAATAATCGCAATACGGCAACAGAAAATCCACATTAATTCTTGTTGACCCGGTTTGAGCAATTTCGATTACATCTGGGTATTCAGCCTCTACGTCGTCAGGGATACCGTTATGGTTTGTGTCGTTTGTGGCCCAGTTGGCATTCGATAGCGTCCAGTGTTTAACGAGGAATCCGCCGAAATATAGCGCCACAACAGCATTAGTGACTTGTGCGTTCTCGATGTCGTTCGAGTCGCATAGATAAACGTTGTGGGGAGAAATCACTTGGATGCCGCTGTCTGTAATGCCCTGAGCGAGCAGGATGCCATAAAAGAAGTCAGCCCATGCGGTGCATTGGCCGTCGCCTGTGGTGAGCAGGCCTGATAAATCAGCCGCTGTATTCGTCGGAACGCTATTAGAATAGTAATAAAGAGTCTGTCCATCGGCACGTTTGACGATGCGATCCTCAAAATCGCTCCATATAGCTTCGACGGCGCCGGTTATTGTCGTTTCTCCATGCGCATTCTTACACCCGACATGCAAGAGGGTGTAGTAAAGAGGGATGTTGGTTGATGATGCAGGAGTGCTCAAGGTGACATAAGTCTGGTTTGTGCTTTTCCCGGCACTGAACCACGTAGCGCCGCCGTCGATTGACGCTTTCCAGTCCACGGCTAGTGGGTTATAATAATCTATCGCATTCGAAAATGCAGCCGAGCATTCTAGATTGCTGATCGTGACATCGTTTCCGCTCACCGTGGCTGTCGTCTCGGGGAAGTCGAGATCGCCTGGCCCATCACCTTTAATTTTGATCGTAAAGGGCGGATTCGCCAGATTCACATGCCATTTACCTGTGGTCAACTTCATCTTGGTATTTCGCGTAAAACAGAGTGGATATGAATGCCCATCGGAAACGTCTCCGTCACCGTTCGGATCTTGCCATTGAGGATCGGTGTAATCCGTAGCTCCATTATCGGATTTAATTGTGTAATTATTCGTGAAGGATAGTTCAATTAACGCCACCGACGCCATCATTACCGTGGAGGTGCCGTACGAGCTCGGCAGGGCCAGCGGGTAGTTCGATGTGGATGCCGTCGAACCATTGCCGGGAACCAATTCCGTCAGGAAGATGTTTGTCGAGGTTCCGTTGGCAAAATCGGTGTGTTCCACCCACTGCACATTGTAGTCTACGCCAGCTTGGCTTGAGAAGGTGATCCAATAATCGAGCCTCTGGAGGGTGTTGGTCTTCTCGTCTGGCGTCAGCGCGCGGATGGCCGCGCATTGCGCGGAGTTGGTCACAGCGGTCATATTGGTGTTGGCAAGAAAAGCATTGAGGGCAAGATTTGTCAGCAACGTGGTTTCGTACAGCCGGGAGAGCGTGTTGGTCAAAATCTCAGGGCTGTCTGGATTTGAGTTGGTGAATACAAGCTGCAAGGGGGAATTGGTGAAGGAACCGGTGATAGCGAAGTCGGTCAACATGTCCCCGTTGGTTGAAGGTAAACCATTGGTCGGATTGAAGGAAACTATCAGATATTGGCTTGTCAATCCTCCGCAATTCTCAAGCTCGCCTACGATGTCGGATTGCAGGTAAACATTGGTGGGATTGACGGTGAATTCATCGAAGCCGCATTTGCCCAGAACCACGCGGTGGATTTGCCCGGTGACCGTGGCGTCGGTCGGCGTCGCCACCGGCGTGGTCGGCAGCGTGCCGTCTTGATAGCATTTCTGAAGCGGCAGGCCATTGGGCGCGATGGTGTCGAAGGGCGTGGTGACCGGGTACCCGTTCTCGATCAGCCACCAATCCGGTATCCCGCTGACCAGATTCGTGAGTACGCAATTACTGGCACTGCAAAAGTTGTAGGGCTGCCGCTGCACCCGGTAAAAGCGCGTGGGGTAAAGCAGGGCCTCGGTGTCCGTCCACGATGTGGAGCCCACCACGCCAGCGTTTGATGCCAAGGCTACCCAACCCGCGGTGTCCAGCAGATCGGCGCGCGCCTCCACGGCATAAACGCGGCCGGTGCAGCTTTCCCAGGTGATCGTCATCCCGCCGCTGCCGTCGGGCTGAATCGAAAGCACGGCGAAGGGATCGCTTTCATTGGTGATCGAACACGGGTCGCTGCTCATCATCGTCATGGGCGCCATACTCCCCTGCTGCGCGGCCGCGTTGCTGCTCTGCGCCAGCGCCAGGGCCTGGAGGTAGGGCACCACGTCGTCGATGGAAATCAGCCGGAGAGAAAGTTGGATGCGTGCCGGGTCATGATTTTTCAGCCACTGGTTGGTGTTCGCACCAGGGAAGTTCGTTTGGAACAGGCCGGGCCATCTGGCCCGCAACCAGGCATAGGGGTCGTAACCGGGCGCCGGCGGCAGCTTGTAGAGCACGTCACCCACGCTGTTCATAAAGACCGTTTCGCGGGTGGTCGGGTCCTGCGCTAACGTAAGCGTGACCGCCGCAACCCCGTGGGCCTCCCCCGGAATCAGCAACTGGATGTTGAAGCCCTCCGGCAGGCTGTTGAAGTTGAACGGCGTGAGCGCTCCATGCATGGTCAGGATGAAGTCCGGGTCCGGTGGCAGGATCGGCAGGTAGGTGCTCTGTGCGTCTTCGAGGAGTTGTGCCAAAGCATTGAGGTTGTTGCAGCGGTGCGCCATCAGGTTCAAGTACTGGTTGATGTTGATGGCCGGCGCTGGCTCCGTGGCGATCGGCACGGCCTGCTGTCCGACCAGCGCGGCGATGGCAAACCCGCCAAACAGCGTCAGCAGCGCCAGCGTGCCGACCCGCCTCTTTGCCATCTTTATTCTCGACCCCCTTGGACCCATGGCCCCACCGGCCGCGGATTATCGCGATTTGTTGAACTTCGTAAGGCACAGTATTCCTTCCGTGGGCGCCGTCAACCTTTCTCTAGCGCCAAAAATTGCACCCGCAGCCCGCCGCCTTGGGTGACGATAGTCTGATGCGCGGGTGGGGCAGCGGAACGCAACCACAGAGGTCACCGAGGTCAGAGGAGGTCTCGGAGCGGAAAGCCCATGACGGAAGGTGGCAGATGGAGAGCGGGGAGGCAGATTGCGCAGCCCGGCGAAGCCGCAACCAAAGCAAATTGAATTATGCGAATTACGAGCGCACGCTTTGTCAAGGTGGAGCGCCAGACGCCCAGGCTGCTTCCGCAGGAAACACCGTTTCTTAAGAAAAGCGGCTCCGAAATATTAGCAGGATGTGGACTTGGCCCGGCGACAGCCGGACCAAGTCCGACAGCCTGCTACCGCCGTTCATCCCAGTTCCGCCCGGTGCGCGGGCGGCGGCCGGCCTCGGCGCGGACGGCGAGGTAGAGGCTGTTTTCGCCAAGCAGGTGTTCGACGGCATGCAGGAAAATCTGGCTCGGCGTCACGCTGAAGGCGGTATGGGCGGTGACGAAGACTTTCTCCCCGGTGGGCAGTTCCACGCAGATGCTCAGCGGCGTCTGGCCCGGGTGCTGCCGCAGCAGGTCCTTGAGCAGCGCCAGCTTGTCCCCCTCGGCCTGCGCGCTGGTCAGATGCACGCTCAGACGCTCGGTGAACAGCTTGGGCACGTCGGCCAGCGGGTACAGCTCCTCGGCGGTGATCTTCAGCCCCTGCTCGCCGCGGTTGAGCTGGCCGCAGACCATGAGCGGCGCGTCGTTCTTGAGATACACGCCATACTCGGTGAACGCCGACGGGAAGACCACGACCTCGATCACGCCTTCGAGCCGCTCCAGCCGGAAGACGCCCATGGCTTCCTGCGACTTTTTGGTGAACTTCTTCACGAACTGGCTGACGAGCCCGCCGATGCGCACCATCGTGCCGGGCGGCGTCTCCTCCAGCGGCACCCCGCCGGTGAGGGTGTAGCGGTTGAGGATCCATTCGAACTGCGTCAGGGGATGGCCGGAGATGTAGAAGCCCAGCAGCTCCTTTTCGCCGGCCAGCAGTTGGCTTTCGGCCCAGACCTCGCCGGGCGGCAGGTCGGCGTCGGATGCCGCCGCGGCCGGCGCCAGCATGCCGAACAGCGAAGCCTGGCCGGTGCGGCGGTCGCGCTGCTCGCCGGCGGCGCGGCCCAGGGCGAAATCAATCGCGCCGAACAGCCGGCCGCGCGGCAACCCGGTGAAGTCGAACGCGCCGCATTTGATGAGGCTTTCCAAAACCTTCTTGTTGATCACCCGGGGGTCCACCCGCGCGCAGCAGTCCAGCAGACCCTTGAACGGACCGCCGGCCGCGCGGGCGCGCGCCAGTTCCTCCACCGCGCCGGTGCCGATGTTCTTGACGCCGGCCAGACCGAAGCGGATGGCGCCCGCCGCCGGCAGGAAGTTGACCTCGCTCGCATTGACGTCCGGCGGCAGCAGGGGGATGTCCATCTCCCCGACTTCGGCGATATAGAGGTTAAGCTTGTCCGGGTCGCCGATTTCGCTGCTCAGCAGGGCGGCCATATACTCGACGGGATAGTGGGCCTTGAGGTAGGCGGTCTGGTAGGCGATGATGGCATAGGCGGCGCTGTGCGACTTGTTGAAGCCGTAGCCGGCGAAGCGCTCGATATTGTCAAAGATCTTTTCCGCCTTGGCCGCGGGGATGCGGTTGGCCTGGGCACAGCCGTCCACGAACTTCTGCCGCATCTGGCCCATTTCCTCCGGATCTTTCTTGCCCATGGCACGGCGGAGGACGTCGCCCTGGGCGTATGAAAAGCCGGCGAGCACATTGGCGGCCTGCTGGACCTGCTCCTGGTAGAGCATGATGCCATAGGTTTCCTTCAAGACCGGCTCGAGCCGGGGGTGATCGTAGGCGATGCGCCCGCGGTTGTGCTTGCGGTTGACGTAGTCGTCCAGCATGTTCATCGGGCCGGGCCGGAAGAGGGCGATCATGGCGATCAGGTCCTCGATGCAGGCCAGGCCGATGCGGCGCAACAGGTCGCGCATGCCTTTGGATTCCACCTGGAACACGCCCAGCGTGTCCGCGCGGTTGAGCAGGTCGTAGGTGGGCTGGTCGTCCAGCGGCAGGACGTCCAGCTTGAGTTCGACGCCGTGGTTCCGCCGGATGTGCGCCACGGCGTCATGGAGCACCGTCAGGGTCTTGAGCCCCAGAAAGTCCATCTTCAGCAAACCCACATCCCCCAGCGGCTTCATCTCGAACTGCGTGATGATTTCCTTGTTCTTATCGCGCGCCAGGGGGACGAGCTCGATCAGCGGCTTCTCACCGATAACCACGCCGGCGGCGTGGGTGCCGGGGTTGCGCGCGAGGCCTTCCAGCACGCGGGCATACTTCACGATCCGCCGGGCGTTGGGTTCGCTCTCGCACGCCTGCCGGAACTCCGGATTGATCTTGAGGGCCTTTTCCAACTCCGTGCTGTAGTCCTTGTTGTCCTCGTTGTCCGGTAGCCGGTCCGGCACCATTTTCGCCAGGCGGTCGCACTCGCCCAGCGGAATTTCCAGCACGCGGCCGATGTCGCGGATCACGGTTTTTGCGCCGAGGGTTCCGAAGGTAATGATCTGCGCGACGTTATCCGGGCTGTATTTTTTCCGCACATAGGCAATGACTTCGTCGCGCCGTCGCTGGCAGAAATCAATGTCGAAGTCCGGCGCCGAGAGGCGCTCCGGATTGAGAAAACGCTCGAAGATCAAATTGTACTTCAACGGGTCGATGCCGGTGATGCCCAGGGCGTAGGCCACCAGGCTGCCCGCGCCGGATCCGCGGCCGGGACCGACGGGGATGCCCTGCTGCTGGGCATAATAGATGAAATCCCAGACGACGAGGAAGTAGTTGATGAATTTGGTCTGCTCGATGATCCCCAGTTCCATGAAAAACCGGTCGGCGATGCGCTGTTCCCCGGCGTTGCGTGGATGATCGAGATCCTCCAGTCCATAGCGTTCGCGCAGGCCCTGGCGGGCCAGCCGGATCAGGAACTCTCTTTGCGTCTGGCCGGCGGGCACCTGGTAGTGCGGGAAGTGCGATTCCTTGCCCAGCCGCAGATCCAGGTTGCAGCGGCGGGCGATCTCGACGGTATGGGCCAGCGCCTCGGGCACATCCGGGAAAAGGGCCTGCATTTCCGCACCGCTCTTGAGATAGAACTGGTCGCTTGCGTAGCGCATCCGCTTGGGATCACTCATCACCGTCTGCGTCTGCAGGCACAGCAGCACCTCGTGCGCCTCGGCGTGCTCGCGCCGGAGGTAGTGCACATCGTTCGACACCACCAGCGGCAGGCCCGTGCGGCGGGCGACCTCCCGGATGCCGGCGTTGGCGACCTTCTGCTCCGGCAAGCCGTGGTCCTGCAATTCCAGGAAGAAATTATCGCGGCCGAGGATCTCCGCATACTCGCCCGCCGCGCGCACCGCGGCGTCCAGCCGGCCGTCCACGCAGTGTTCGGCAATCTCGCCCTTGAGGCAGCTCGACAGGCCGATGAGCCCCTGCGCGTGGCGGGCCAACAGCTCCTTGTCCATGCGCGGCTTGTAGTAGAAGCCCTCCAGGTGCGCCAGCGACACCAGGCGCATCAGGTTGCCGTAGCCGGTCTCGTTCTCCGCCAGCAGCACCAGGTGGTTGTTCGGCTGCCGGTTGGTTTCCACCGCCGCCTTGCGCTCGGTCATTTTGCCCGTGGCGACGTACACCTCGCAGCCCAGGATGGGCTTGAGGCCCTCCTTCTTGGCGGTCTGGTAGAAGTCAATCACGCCGTACAGCACGCCGTGGTCCGTGATCGCCAGCGCCGTCATGCCCAGTTCGCGGGCGGCCTGGAGGGACCGGTCCACCTTGCAGGCGCTGTCCAGCAGGCTGTACTCCGTGTGAAAATGCAGATGAACAAAAGGTACTTTGTTGGCCATCGTCGCGTCCGTCAATTTCCCGGCGGCGTTCCCGCCGCCGGCGACGCTTATACCCCACCGGCCGCGCCGATGCAAACCGGACGCGGCCGGCCCGCACATGAGCGGGCCGTGGGCCGGTCCTTGAATGGCTGATCGGCACCCGGTTACCGCGCTTCAATCCGATGTATGGACAATGATCAGCCGGCTGAGGGCCGGCTCCGGCGCAGGGGCGGGCAAGGCCGGCGTCCCCTTGACCGCAACCAACAGAAAAAGCGGGCCGCCGCCAGAAAGGGCTGATCACACGGAACGGAAGGCCGGGCGTGTTCGATGAACGTGCCGCCCTGCTCAGCCGATCGGACGTTCGTTGAAACGGCACGCCACGCGCGTCCCGCCGCTCTCGACCCGCTCGAGGGCCAGCGTCCCGCCGATCAGGTTGGCCCGGTACCGCATGATGCGCAGGCCCAGGCCCGAACCAGCCGGGTGGCCAACCGGCAGGCCGACGCCATCGTCCTGGATCGACAACTCCCCCTGGATCCCGTTCCGTGTGAGCCGAAGCGCGATGTGCCGCGCCTGGCCGTGGCGCACGGCATTCGTGACCGCTTCCTGGGCAATGAAGAAAAGGTGCGTGGCCACTTGCCGGTCGGCCACCGCCACGCCCTCATCCGCCTGCAGAATGCAGGCCAGGCCATAGATCTGTTGCGTTCTCTCGGCCACGCCGCGCAGGGCGTCGGTCAGACCGTTCGGCCCCGGCGCAACCGGCGTCAAGCCGCGCGCCATCTGCCGCACCAACTCCATCGTATGCCGCATCTCCGCTCCAATCCGCGCCATGCTCTTGTCGGTATCCGCCTGCGGCTGACTCTTCCACCCCTGCGCCAGGGCCTGGCTCAGGTAGGCCATGCCGGCGAGTTGCTGGCCGAGGGTGTCGTGCAGATCCTGTCCGATGCGCGTCTTCTCCCAATCGGCGATCTGGAGGACTTCATTCTCCATCCGTTTGCGTTCGGTGACGTCTCGGAAAAACACCAGGGCGCAAGTCTGGCCCTGCCACATGGTCCGCGTACTGGTGATTCCCACGGGCAGTTTCGTGCCATCCTTCCGGCGAAAAACCGTTTCGTAAATGCCCGGCACCGGCCGCCCCGCGATGCGGTTCTGCAGCCGTTGCCGCAGCTTGGGGTATTCCGCCGGATCGACCAGGTCCTGCTGCGTCGTCTGCAGCAGCTCCTCCGGCGCGTAGCGCAAAATTTCGGCGGCCCGGCGATTGGCGTACACATGCTGTCCGCCGTCCGCGGCAATGAGGATGCCGTCCAGCGCATTCGCGGCAAGATGGCGGAAGTTCTGTTCGCTCTCCTGCAACGCCTGCTCCGCCTGCTTCATTTCCGTGATATCCCGGAGCATGCCCCGCAGCCCCACCACCCGGCCCGCGGCATCCAGCACCGGCCGGCTCGAACTCCGCACCCAGCGGAACTCCCCGTCCCGCCTGCGGAACCGATAGTCGCTGGGGTAGAGCCGCCCCGCCAGAACATTCGCGTAGCTTTCCCGGATCGCCGGCAAGTCGTCGGGATGGATGTATTGCTCGTAGAAAGTTCCTACCAGGTCGGCCGCCGGATGGCCGAAAAGCAGTTCCACCACCGGGCTGGCGTAGGTGATCACGCCCTGCGCGTCGACACTGTAGATCACGTCGTTAATGTTCTCGACGAGGTCGCGGTACTTCTCCTCGCTCTTCTGCAGCGCCTGCTCCGCCCGCTTGCGTTCGGTGATGTCATGCGCGACATGGACAGAACCGACAAGACCGCCGACCGCATTGCGCAGGGGAGCGATGGTAATGTCGAAAACCCCGCCGAGACGCGCCTCCGCGACCTCCGCGCGCTCCTGTTTCCCGCTGGCCAGCATCTTCGTATGCGGACAGAAATCGGGCGGGGCGGACAAACCGTGCACAACCTCGAAGCAGCGGGCGCCCACCGCCTGCTCGGGCGTACACCCCAACCGCTCGGCCATGGCCTGGTTCACGCGGGTGATACGATGGTCCGTGTCCAGCAGTGCGATCAGGTCGGGGACGGCGGCAAAAGTCCGCTCCCAATCCTCCTTGGCGCGAACAATTTCTCTTTGGGCATCCATCGCCGGTTCAACATGTATACCTGGTCAAGCGTACCACACATGTCAATCGGTTGTCCGTAGATTTCAGCCGGTGCCACTCCGTGGCTGCGCCGTTCAAACGCGGCCCTATTCGCGCCACGCGCCGCAAATCCGCTACGCGGGCAGCTCCGTGACGTACGATCATGACCATAGGCGTCACACCGCCCGACGGCTAGCGCAGCTTGGACAAACCGCGGCGGGCCAGGTAGATGTCGAGATGCGCGAAGAGCAAGTAGGTCAGGCGCTCCATGATTTTTTCCCACAGGCTCCGGGCCCGCGCCCAGGTTGCGCGGTCAATCGGCCGGCCGTGCGGCAGGTAGCCGTCAAAAATGCGGCGCGCTTCCGCGGCCAGGCGCCGATCCGCGATGCGCACCAGCAGTTCGAAATTGATATGCAAGCTCCGGTAGTCCAGGTTGGCGGAGCCGATGTAAACGACGTCGTCGGTCACCATCAGCTTGGTGTGCAACACCTGCGCCGTGTATTCGAACACGCGGATGCGCGCCCGCAACAGGCGCGCGAACAGCGCCCGCCCGGCGTAACGCGCCAGGGGCACGTCGGTCTTGCCCGGCGTGATGAGCTGCACGTCGCCGCCGCGCCGCGCCGCCCGCCGCAAAGCCCGGCGCATTGGCCGGGAAGGCAGGAAATACCCGGAAATGATGCGCACGTTGCGCGCCTGCCGAAAGTCGCTCAGGAGCGACCGCCGGATCGCGCTGCGGTGCCCCGGCTGGCTGGTCAGCAGGGCTACCGGGGGCTGGCAGGGCGTCCGCCTCAGCTCGGATAGTTTCGGCAGATGCCATCGGCGCCGGGGCTTGTGCCCGGCCCGGGCCCACATCGTGTCGAACGCCGCCGCCAGATCCGCGACGACCGGGCCCTCCAGACGCAGACCCAGATCGCGCCAGCCGCGGGTCACGCCATCGCCCTCCGCCTCGGCCATGATATTGAACCCGCCCACCACGGCCACGCACGCATCGCCCACCAGCATCTTGCGATGGTCCCGGAAAACCAGGCGGGTCAAGCGCAACGGATTGAAGGATCGGAACGCACCCCCCGCCGCCGCCAAGTCTGCCCAGTAATCGTCCGGCAATCCCATGGAGCCGAACGCGTCGAGCAGCACCTGCACCCGCACGCCCCGCCGCGCGGCGGCCACCAGGGCGGCGCGCACGCTGTCGCCGGGCTGCCCGGCGGTATAGATGTACATTTCCAGCCGGAGGGACGCGCGCGCCGACGCAATCGCCGCCTGCAGCGCCCGGAAGAACTCGTCGCCCGTTTCCAGCCAGCCATAGGGATGGTGCTCGTTCATGCGCAACAGGCCTGAGTTGTAACTGCTCCGTCATCCATTTTTCAACTGCGAAACACCCATCCTTTGTACCCCTTAAGAAACGCCCAGGCGTAGAAGACGCCCTCTGATCAACGCACCGCTTGCCGCAGGCCCTTATTCGTGCCGGTTGAAAATCCTCGGAGGGGGGTGGCCCGCGTTGGCGCCTCCGCCTCACGGCTGCGGCGGGAGCGGCGGCGGTCCGACGCGCCAGGCGGGTAGCGGGCTGAACTGACCGCAGTCAGCGCAGCGCGTGGCGGCAAACACGGCGGCGCAGCCCGGGCAGACGGCGCCGGTGGCAAAGGTGTCGAACGCTGTCTGGCAATGGTTGCAGCGCCAGAAAGTGCCGCGGCGGGGCGCCTGCCCGCAGGCCGGACAGGCCCAGCCGGCATGCCGCGGCGCCTTCTCCAGCCGCGCCAGCGCCAGCGCGCCCTGCAAGCCGCGCCAGCAATTCAGCAGGATGAAGGCCGCCAGCACACCGATCCACACCGAATGCAGGAGCACGGCCAGCAGGACGACCCCGATGACGCCGACGAAGCCGACGATCGTGGCGGCCATCAGACTGCTCGCGCGGCCGACCATGAACCACAGCAACGACCGGAGGATCTGGCCGCCGTCCAGCGGATAAACCGGCAGCAGGTTGAAGATCAGCATCACGAGATTGAACAGCGCGACGGCCTGCAGCAACGCCAGCCCATTGGTTGCCGGCGCCGGCCAACCCACCCGGACCGCCAGCAGCCAAGCGCCAAAGAAGACGGGCAGCAAGGCCACGTTCACCAGGGGTCCGGCGGCGATGCTCCAGAGGGTGGCGCCCGGCCGTTGCGGCGGGTCCACGAACGCCACGCCGCCCAGCGGCCAGAGCAGGATCCGGTCGGCCCGGCCGCCCACCGAACGGCAGGCCAGCGCATGGCCGAACTCGTGCAGCAGCACCAGGCCGAAGAAGCAGAGATATTCCAGCCCGGTCCACGCCAGCGACGTGTAGCGCTGCGAGCGTTGCTGGATTTCATAGATCGCCACCATAAACCACGACCAATGCACGAAGACCGTGATACCCCCTGCGCGGAACAAGCGCAAAGCGCCCCGCATCTTGATGCGCGTGTTATTCTCGCCCGCTGGATTCATGATGCGCAGGACTCCTGGTTGGCCATCGCCGCCACCTGGACCTGCAGACCTTGCAGGAGCTCTTCCCGGCGGGTGGAAAACGTCTCCCACTCGTGCATGACCAGCCCCAGCTCGAACTCGACGTTCTTGAGCCGGCGGCCGGCGGCGGCGCGGTCGTCGGCCGACGTTTCGGCCGCGGCCAGGTGCGCGCACAACAAGGTCCGCTCGGCTTCGAAGGCCGCAATCTTTTTTTCCGCCTTGTTGATGTGGCGGTCCAGTTCGCGGGTCAGCTCGCGTTGCGCCTGGCGCTGCTGCGCCCGCTCGCGACGCGCCAGCTTGGATTCGTTGACCGGCCGTTCCCGCTCCGCCGACGGCGGTTGCTGCGCCGCAGCCATCGCCGCCTCCCGGGCGGTCTTTTCGCGGTAGTAGTCGTAGCCGCCGGCATACCGGGTGACGCCGGGCGGGGTCATGGCCAGGATCCCGCCGGCTACGGCGCGGACAAATTCGACGTCATGGCTGACCAGCAGCACCGTGCCGGGATACTCGCGCAGCGCGTCCTGCAGCGCCTCGCGCGACTCGATGTCCAAGTGCGTCGTGGGCTCGTCCAGCAGCAGCAGATTGGGCGGGCGGATGAGCAGCCGGGCAAAGGCCAGCCGGATTTTTTCGCCGCCGCTGAGCACGCCCGCCGTCTTTTCGGCCGCCTCGCCGGAGAAGCCAAAGCCGCCCAGCAAGGTGCGCGTTTCCCGCTCGGCGGCATCCGGCGCCGCGGCCTTGAGTGTCTCCAGGCACGTGCTTTCCGGGTCCATGGTCTCGGCAAACTCCTGCGACTGGTAGCCGGCCACCACCTTGTGGCCGGGCACCCGCCGGCCCTCGTTCGGGACCAGTTGGCCGGCCAGCAACCGCAGCAGCGTGGTCTTGCCCATGCCGTTCGAGCCGACGATCGCCAGCTTCTCGCCCTTGTTGATTGACAAGTCCAGACCGCGCAGCACCCAGTGCCGGCCATCGTAGCTGAAACCCACCGCCTCCAGCCGCAATACTTCCGACCCGCAGGGCGGCGGCGGGGCCAGGCGGATCCGGCCCATGCCACGCGCGATCTCCGGGGTTTTCACCGCATTCCGGTCCATGCGCTCCAGCATCTTGACGCGGCTCTGCACTTGCGTGGCCTTGGTGTTCTTGGCGTGGAAGCGCTCCACAAACCGCTCGATCTTTTCCCGGCGCGTCTGTTGGCTCCGTTGAATAGCCACCACCTGGTCGCGACGCCGCACCCGCTCCTCGGCATACCAGGCATAATTGCCGGCGTAGCGCGTCACCGTGCCGCCGGCGACCTCATAGATGGTTTCGGTCAGCGCGTTGAGCAGGTAGCGGTCGTGCGAAATCAGCGCCAGCGTGCCGCGGTATTCATCGAGAAAACTGCGCAGCCATTCCACCGCCGGCAGGTCGAGGTAATTCGACGGTTCGTCGAGCAGCAGCAGGTCGGGATCGGCCACCAGCGCGCGGGCCAGCTCGGCGCGCATCTGCCAGCCGCCGCTGTACTCGCCGATCGGCCGAGCGAGGCCGTCGGCGGGGAAACCCAGGCCCGTCAGCGCGGCTGCGGCGCGCACGTGCAGGTCGTAGCCGCCCCGGTGCTCGAAGATCGTCTGGAGATCGCCCACCCGGCGCAGGGTGCGCTGCCGCGCCGCGCCGTCGGGCTCCAGTTGGAGTTCCTCCTCCAACCGCTGGATTTCCACCTGGATGGTCTGCAGGTCCGGCGCGGCACGCTCGACGTAGGCCTGCAGCGGCAGCGTGGCGTGCTCCAGCCCGAGCTGCTGGCGCAGATAGCCGAGGCGGATGTCCCGCGCCAGTTGCACCACCCCGCCGTCGGCCTCCAGGTCGCCGGCGAGCAGGGCGAACACGGTGCTCTTGCCCGCGCCGTTCGGGCCGACAAAGCCCGCCCGCTCGCCCGCGTTGACGCGAAAATCCACGGCGTTCAGCACAATCTGGCCGCCGTACCGCTTGCTCACTTGACGAAATTCAAACATAGCGTCCTGCCTGCCCGCGGGGCTAGTGTGCCGCATTGGCCGGTGGGATGCAAATGCGGGATTTCAAAAGCAGCGTTTGCGACCTGTTGACAAGACGGCTTTCGGTTGTACGCTTAGACGGGTTGAAAAGGATGGACGATGAAAAGCAGCTTGGTGATGTTGGTCGTCGGTCTGGCCGCAGGGCTGCCGGGTCTTATGGCGGTCCGCGCCGTTGACGCGCCGCCGATAGCGGAAGTAAAACGCCTGCAACCGCAGTTACGCTGCCCGATCATGAAGGGCGAGATTAACAAAAAGCTCTTCGTGGACTATCAAGGCAAGCGCATCTACGTCTGCTGCAAGTCGTGCCTGAAAGCGGTCAAACAGGACCCGGCGAAGTATATCCGGCAGCTCGAAGCCGAAGGCCTAACGCTGGACAAGGCGGCCAACTAGGAGGCGGAAACGGTTCCGCCTGGGCGCTGGCAAAGGCCAGCGCCCTTTTTTTGCTGGATTACCGGGCGCATTTCAGCAAAATGCCTCGACATGACGAGCGCGTTCTGGGACCGGGAAGTCGAAACGCTGGCGCGACCGGCGTTGGAAGCCTTGCAATTCAAACGACTGCAAGCGACCGTGCGTCGCGTCGCCCGGCAGGTCCCCTTCTACCAGCAGCAGTTCGCCGAGCGCGGCCTGAAGCCCGCCCAGCTCCGGTCGCTCGAGGACGTGCGCCGGCTGCCGTTCACCACGGGCGCCGATTTGCGCACCACCTATCCTAAGGGCCTCGTCGCCCTCCCGGCCAACCGGCTCGCGCGCTTGCACACGTCCAGCGGCACGACGGGCAAACCCAAAGCCCTGTTCTTCTCCCGCCGGGATGTGGATAACGCCGCGGAGTTGATCGCGCGCTGCCTCGTCATGACCGGCGTGACGCCGGACGACATCCTCCAGAACATGATGACCTATGGGCTGTTCACCGGCGCCCTGGTCATGCACTACGGCGCGGAAAAGGTGGGCTGCCTGGTCATCCCCGCCGGGCCGGGCAACACGGAAAAGCAATTGCTGCTGATGCAGGATTTCCGCAGCACCGCGCT
>CAIQIC010000186.1 GCA_903871765.1 uncultured Lentisphaerota bacterium | reverse complement strand
TTGCCCGCCAGCGTCGTCACCACCCCGGCCGCCGTCACCACCCCTCCGGTGCCCACCGATCCGACCAAGGTCACCATCCGGATCGTGTGGTTGTTTTGGTCCGCCACATACAAACTGTTCGAACCATACACATTGGCCACCGCCACACCGGCCGGATGGTTGAACCGCGCCGCATTGCCCGTGTTGTCGTTGGTGCCCGCGAGGCCTGCGCTGCCGGCCAGCGTCGTCACCAACCCGGTGGGCGTCACCTTCCGGATCGTGTGATTGCCGCTGTCCGCCACGTAAAGCTCATTCGAGTCATTGTCTATCCCCACGCCCGCCGGCAGGTTAAACCGCGCCGCGCTGTTGGCCCCATCCGCGCTGCCGGGGTTAGCCGCCAGACCGGCGAGCACGCGGAACGAGAGGGTTTCCACCAGGGCGAAGATCGCGGTATTGGTCACGCCGGCCGCCGGCACCGTGATCGTCCGAGTCGCATTCGTATTGCCGTCATTCCACGCCATGAACTTCCAACCTGGGCTGAACGCGGTCGCCGATATCAGGATATTGGAACCGGCCGGGAAGACCCCGCCCCCGCTCACTGTTCCGCTGGTCGGCGGACTGGCCCGCACGCCCACCGTTGCCCCGCACACCGTCCCAGCGCCCACCAGGCAGAAACACGCGAGCAGCAACAGCGCCCACGGCATCGGCTGATGGAAAACACCGGCCTGCGATCTGGATAACGTTTTCATTGACCACCTTGGGGTTGCACTGAAATGTCCTGGGCCATCTTCACACCGAATCCATCGCAACGAAATTAGTGGATACATATAACGAAGCCCCCCCCTGTCCGTCAAGCCTTTATGCCAGCAATTTTTCGCTGAAGCGGCGCTGGCTTACGCGCGGATTTGGGCGCGCGCGCGGGCTTGTGGCCGGAACTTTTTTGCTTTATCGTGACCCCCGACAGCTATCCGGAGGACCGGCATGCACTTGGGCATCATCGGCGGCAGCGGGCTTTATCAACTGGACGGGCTGGAGCGCCTGGAGACGATCCGGCTCCAGACGCCCTTCGGCGCGCCGTCGGACGAGTACATTCGCGGCCGGCTGGGCGGCTGCGAGATCTTCTTCCTGCCGCGCCACGGCCGGGGCCACCGCCTCCTGCCCGCGGAGATCAACCACCGCGCGAATATTTTCGGGTTCAAGCAGCTCGGCGTGGAACGGATCGTTTCCGTCAGCGCGGTCGGCAGCCTGCGCGCGGAGTTGCGGCCGCGCGACCTGGTGTTGCCGGACCAGTACTACGACCGGACGAAAAAATCGCAGGACCATACGTTTTTCGGCAACGGCCTCGTGGCGCACGTGGCCCTGGCCGAACCGGTCTGCCCGGACTTGCGCGGCCGGATGTTCGCGGTCATCCAGCAGACCTTGGCGTCGCACCCCGGAGGCTTGCGCGTACAGAACGGCGGCACCTATGTCTGCATGGAAGGCCCGGCGTTTTCCACCAAGGCCGAGTCGCGCAGCTACCGGCAGCTCGGCGGCGACGTGATCGGCATGACCAGCCTCGGCGAGGCCAAGCTGTGCCGCGAGGCGGAGATCTGCTACGCCCCGCTGGCGCTGGTCACCGACTACGACTGCTGGCACGCCCGCGAGGCGTCCGTGACCGTGGAGATGATCATCGGGCATCTCGCGGCCAATACGGCGCTGGCCAGGGACATCCTGCTGCGCCTGATCCCCGCGTTGCCGGCGGCGCGCGCCTGCGCCTGCGGGACCGCCCTGCAGCACGCCATCATCACCGACCGCGCCGCGATTCCCCCCGCGACCCGGGCCGCCCTCCAGCCGCTCATCGGCCGCTACCTCGCCTGAACTGAGAAACCATGGGTTTCGCATGATCTGATCCATCTGGAGGGCCGACCTTCCGCCTTCGCGGAAAGGCTCCGGCGGGACAAGCCGTGTCGGCCGCGGCCCGGACGGAGCCGGGCCCTCCAGGGGCCAAACTGAACTTGGATTCGGCCGCCACGGCACGCCGGCGCTGCCGGGCGCACCCCCAAGCAAACGGCCGGGCATGGTGCCCGGCCGTTATTCCCACAGGACGTGGTGGCAGGAAGGCTTACTGTTGAATGCCGTGGATATGGCCTACCTTGCCGCCCTGTTCCAGCCACGTGCCTTGCATCACGGTGCCAATTGTGATGATATTGACGTTGGAAATGGCGCTGCCGCCAATGTTGCCGCTGGCCAGGAATGTTCCGACCATCTCCACGTTGAAGCCCGCCGCGCTGACTCCCGACGCTTCGAACGAATAGGTCGCACTGAGGGCCGTCATATTGGTGCCGCCAAGGCTATTGGTGGAATTCAGGCCCAACTGCCCTTGGTAGATGCTGCCATTATTGTCAATGATTTTGAGATGGTTACCCGACTGTTCCACATTGAAGGCAGTGATGATGCTGCTGCCGCCGGGATTCATGCCGCCGCCGGAATTCACTTCGCCGCCGCTGGTGGATGAGAAAACAGCCTGGATGGGCTGCCCGCCCACGGGCGCGGCGGTCAGTGTAATGGAATAGGCGCCGGTGTCGTAGTTGATGGTGCCGGAACCGTTGGCGCCGCCGTCGAGCGTCCCGCTGGCATCGCCGACGAGGGTCACCGCGGGGGCGCCCACAAAGAACGTGATCGAACCGGGCACAATGGGCAGCTCGGTAATCTGGCCTGAATACGCCGTCTGCCCGTTCACGGTGGTCCCGATGTCGTGCATACTCGCGGCGTTGGTGGTGATGGCGTTGGTGGAGGCGGGTATGAGATTACTGTAATTGCTGACGAGGTAATCGCCGGCGGCCCCGAGATAGAGGCCGGACACGTCCCCCCAACCCCCGCTTTCATTCCAACTGTCCGCGGCACCGCCGAATTGCCAGCCTTCGCAGCCGGTGAACAACGCCAGACCTGCCACCATCGCCAACCTGCCTGCCCATCTTTTCATGATACCCCTTCCATCAATCAGTTGTATTTCGCTTATACCGCCATGCCGGGTGGTACGCAAACTATTTTTTCAGAACTCACAAGATCTTGACCACCACGTCCTCGGTATTAGACGTGGCGGGCTTGGGGGCGCCGTCGGCCGCCGCGGGTTCCGCGCTGCTCTTGTAGGTGGGCAGGAAACGGTAATAGACCTGAATCGTCAGCGCGGCCAGGGTGGTGGTATAGACGGAACCCTGACCCTCCTCGTTGCTCTTTTTCATCGCGGACCAGCTGCCGTCCTCGTTTTGGTTCTTGCAGTACATCGGCGCGAAAATGAGGTTCCAATTCTTGAAGGACTCGTCGCTTTCCTGGAACTTGGCCTGGGTGATGTAATACATGCCGTACAGCGCCCAATCGCCGCCTTCCTCCCATTTGGGCGTGTAGCCCTTCAGGGCCTTGAGCCCCTGCAGGGTTTCGTTGTCCCGGCCGTTGCCGAGCATCTGCAGGCAGAGCACGCCGGCCCCGGTCATGGCCCAGGAACCGCCGCCCTTATGGTCGTAACCGAACCGGCCGCTCGCGTAGTCCTGAATGCCTTTCAAGTCCTTCGACGCCATTTCCAGCGCTTCCTTGATGCCGGGCACCGCGCAGCCGGCGATGACGGCCGCCTTGAGCGCCTGGACCTGCCAGGCGCTGACGGACGTGTCGCGCCGCTTGTCCTTGGCATAGTTGTAATCCCAGCCGCCGCCGGGTTTCTGCTGGCCCTGTACAATCACATCCGCCGCCTTGTCCATCGCCTCCCGGAGTTCAGGGATGCGGGTCATGCCATAGGCTTCGCACATGGCATAGGTGGCAATGCCGTGCATGTAGGGATTCGGATTGAAATGCCCGGTGGCTTGTTGCTGGCCTTTCAGCCATTTGATGCCCTTGTCCACGGTGTCGCCGAATTCCTTGGATTGCGGCGTCTCGCCATGGGCCAGGAAGGTCAACAGCGCCAGGCCGGTGTGAGCCACGTCGCCGCCCGTCTTCGGGTTGGGCCCCCAGGAGCCATCATCGTTCTGCGCCGCCTTGAGCCAACGCAGGGCGCGCAGAATGGCGCGTTCGATCGCCTGGGCCCATCGGCCGGCTTTTTGCAAGCCCTCCTTGCCGCCGCCGATGCGCCCGCTGTAGGCGCCGTGTCCGATGCCCTTCAGAATCAGATTGCCCTGCACGGCGTTGGCGAAATCCACGCCGCCGGCCTCGCCGCCGGAACCGCCGCTCCCGAACAGCTTGCCGCCGCCCACCGGTCCGCCGCCGCCGGTCCCGCCGTTCCCCTCGGTATCTCCGCCGGGCTTGAAGTCATCAATGGTCGGCGGGGTGTCCGGCAGGGGGGCGTCATCCGCCAGCGGCGTGGTCTTCATGTCCTGGATCGTGTCAACCTTTTTCACAGGTTCCGGCGGCGGCGCCTCGGTCCTGTTGATTTCCACATAGACGTCCGGCTTGGCCGAGGCCTCCTGGGTCGGCGGCGGCTTGAAGGACATGCTGAGTACCGTCACGATCAGCAGGACGTGGAACACCACCGAACCGACGGGGCCCCAGATGTGCTCCTTCACCCGCTGCGCGATGGCTGTCCAGTTGATGTTCATGGCCCTGGGTTATCAGGTGGAACTGATCACCGAGATATTCGACAGCTTGAGCCGGGTGCACTGATCCAGCACGTCTATGAGCTGGCCGTGGGTGGACTTCTGCGAGCACTGGATCAGAATGGTCTTTTTGGTGTCCAAGCTGGCCTGCGCGGCCAGAAAATCCACCAGCCGCTGCCGGTTCACCGGCTGGGCGTTGAGCAGCATGGAGTCGGGAAATATTTCGATGCGGATGAACGGTGGCGCCTGGGTCAGCGGTACAGCTGTTTTATCGGGCGAAGGGCGGAACACATCGAGATGCGTGAGCACGTCCACGGGGTGGATGGTGATGATGAAGAAATTCAGGAGCTGGAAGGCCACGTCAATCATGGCGGTGAGGTTCAGCTCGCCCGGGTGGTGCTCGATCTTTTTGTGTTTTCTGGCCATGGTGGCGCCTGCGCCCGCTAGCCGGTGTACTTGATCGCGGCGAACTTGATCTTCCAGATGCCCGCTTTCACGCAGGCATCCATCGCTTTCTGAATGGCCTCGTGCTTGGTGGCGGCGTCGCCGCGAATGATCACGGGGATGGCCGTGGTGTGGCTATCCTTCACGATCTTGGTCAGCATGGCCGCCATCTCGTCCCGCGTGCAGGGGACACGATTGAGGGAAACCCGGCCGCGCTCATCCACGTCCAGATTGACTTCCAGTAGATCTTTGTTGGTTACCGCCACGCCATGCGGCGCCATGGCGAGCTTGATGCTGTCGTCAATGGCCTTGTCCTGCATGTTGACGGTGCAGACGAAGAAGATGATCAACTGGAAGACCACGTCAATCATGGCCGTCAGGTTGCCGGTCAAATATTCTTCGCTGTGCTTCCGCATGG
>CAIQIC010000185.1 GCA_903871765.1 uncultured Lentisphaerota bacterium | reverse complement strand
TTATGATCCTGCGCTGGCACGAGGAAGCCAGTTTTGGTGAGGACTATCGCCCCAGTCCCAGCACCGTGGAAGAACCGCGTTGAGGCGGCGCTGACGAGGAACGAAGGGCGGACCACCATGCCTGATGGCGAGCAACATTCAGTGAAGGCTAGGGCTACAGGCGGTAGGAACGCATGAAGCGACACCGTTGGTTGTCTGTGGCGCCCACCGTGCTGGCGCTGGCTGGCCTGCTGTTGGGCGCTTATGGGGGCGCGCATAAGGCCCTGCTGCAGTCAGGCGCCGGCCGCGAAGGCAACTTGGGCTATATCGTGTTGTACAGCTTGGGCGGGCTGCTGCTGGGTGCGGTGGTGGGTGTTTTATTGCATGAACTGCTGTCTGCCGTGTGGCCTGAACGCAAACAGCCCGGCGAGCCTACGGCACCCTCCTCTCAAGCCGGACCATCCCATCAGCCTCCGGCGGACAAATGAGCCGTGGGGAGAATCGCGGGGCTCAATATATACAGGCATGCCACCACCTACCCCTTCCGACGACCGCGCGCAGGCGCGGTGGCAACGTGACCTAACGCAGCTCTGGCCAGTGGCCAAGGGCTCGCTCGCGGAAGTCCGCAAGCCGTGCACACGCCCGAACTGTCCGGCGTGCCGGGACGGCCGCCGCCATAAGGTGTTCCTGTTCTGCTACCGCGAGGAAGGTCGCAGTCGCTGCGCCTACGTGCCGGCGGGCGCCGTGGCGCTGGTGCGGCAGGCCATCGCCAACGGCCGCAAACTGGAACGGCGTCTGGTGACGGAGGGCCGCGCACTGATCGCGGCCCAGCGGCGGACGGACCAGAAGGCGCTCCATGGGGGCTGGCGCAAATGCTGGCCGCCTGCCGTTCCGGCCGCCGGGAGCCGATCGGGCAAGGGGTGAAAGGCTTGACAGGCCCAACCGCCAGGCAATAATCGCCACATGAATACGAACAGCCCCCCGCGGCACATCTGGTCCCCCGAAGATTGAAATCGCCGAGGGTCCATTCGAGAGTCCCGGAACTGGTTTGCTCTCGATTAAAGTTTAGTGACGGAAAGCAACCAACCCATGAAACACATCTTCACACTTCACGCCGCCCTGCTGCTGGCACCGCTGGCGGCACTTCACGCCGCAGAGAAGCTGCCCTCCGCCAAGCCGGACATTTCACAAACGGCAATGGATGATCTGGCGAAGGGTTTTACTCAGCCGCCGAATGCCGCCAAGCCGCGCGTTTATTGGTGGTGGCTGATGTCGCTGGTGAGCAAGGAAGGGATCACCAGGGACCTCGAGGAAATGCATGCCAAAGGGGTGGGTGGGGTGCTGGTTTTCGACGCCAGCGGCTGGGCCGGGCAGATGCCGATCGGGGTTGCCACGTTCATGAGCCCGGGCTGGCGGGAGAACTTCAAGCATGCGTTGCGCGAGGCCGACCGGTTGGGGCTGGAGGTTAGCGTCAATCTGTGCAGTGGCTGGGATGCGGGTGGGCCTTGGATCACTCCCGCCCAGGCCTCGAAGCACTTCCAGCAATCGGAGTTGAATGTCACCGGCCCAAGGAAATTCTCCGGCAAGTTGCCCGAACCCATTGGTGACACACCGAGCTACCGGGATCTCGCCGTTGAAGGTGGACTGCGACTCCGCTCCCCGCTGACTCCCGAGCAAGTAAACTATCGGGAGATCGCGGTGCAGGCCGTGCCGCGGAAGCCGGTGAAGGGCCAGGTGCGCGTGCAGATCACCGCCAGCAGCGCGCAGCCCGCACATCCTGTCGAACAAGCCGCCGATGGTGTCGCGGGAACCTTCTGGGTTTCCGGTGGCTATAAACCGGGTGACGCGCCGACCCGCGAGAAGCCGGAATGGATTCGCTTCGAGTTCGATGCGCCGTTCACCGCCCGGTCGCTGCGCCTGATTCCACGGGATGAATACGGACCACGGAATTTCGACCTGCAGGTGTCGGACGGCCAAGGCGAGTTTCGCACCGTCAAATCCTTTGAGCTGGACCAGAAGGGTTCGGACGCGCTGGAGTTCCCGGAAACAACGGCGCGCGTGTTTCGGCTGCTGTTCACCGCATCTTATGTGAAGGAGAATGTTCAAGTGCGCGAGGTGGCCTTGGGCAACATGCCGCCGGTCGGAAACCCAGTGAATCCCCTGCTGGCGCTCAAGAGCGGACGCGACTCGTTCGCTGGATTCGGCGAGCAAGGCCCCGTCAGCGGCCTGACCCAGGCCCCGTTGGCTGAGCCGGAACCGGCTGGGGACCGGCTGGTCATCACCCCCGATGCGATCATTGATCTCACAGACAAGGTGCAGCCGGATGGCACGCTCGAATGGGATGTGCCGGCAGGAGATTGGACCATCGTGCGCACCGGCTATGGCTGCAACGGTGACCAAATCTGGGTTGCCAGCCCGGGCGCGGCGGGTCCCTCGGTGGACTTTCTAAGCGCGGCGGCGACCGATTTTCATTTCAAGAACACCGCGGAAATTCTGTTGCAAGATGCGGAGCCATTGGCGGGCAAAACCCTGAAGTACGTCCACGACGACAGTTGGGAAGCGGGGCTGCCAAACTGGACCGATTCGTTCCTGGAGGACTTCAAGATGTACCGCGGCTATGACGCGCGCCCCTACCTGCCGGTCCTGGCGGGGCACATCCTGACCAGCGTGGAAGTGTCCGACCGGTTCCTGTACGACTTCCGCAAGACCATCGGGGACTGTTTGGCCGAGAACCACTATGGGCGGCTCGTGCAGTTGGCGCACGCGCACGGTGTCCAGGTCCATTGCGAGGCCGGCGGACCGTGTTGTCCCAAGGTGCCGCCCATGGACGCATTGAAGAACCTTGGACGCCTGGATATCCCGATGGGCGAGTTCTGGCAGGAAGCACGCTGGCAGGAGCAGGGCCAGAACATTGTAGGAAAGCAGACCGCCAGCGCGGCGCACATTTATGGCAAGACCTTCGCGGCGGCGGAAGCCTTCACCAAGATGGGACCGCATTATGAGGACGGCCCGGCCGAGTTGAAGCCGACGGCGGACAAAGCCTTCTGTGAAGGCCTCAACCGGTTCTTCCTGCATACCTGGACCTCCAGCCGTCCGGAAGATGGCCAGCCCGGCTTCGAATACTTCGCCGGTACTCACTTCAACCGCAATGTTACCTGGTGGCGGCAGGCAGGGGCGTTCTTTTCTTACGTCTCCCGTTGCCAGTATCTCCTCCAACAAGGTCTGTTTGTCGCGGATGTCTGCTTCTACTACGGCGACCAGACCCCCAATTTCGTGGAGGCCAAGCACGTCGATCCGTCCCTGGGAATTGGCTACGACTATGACGTGTGCAATGCCGAAGTGTTGCTGACCCGCATGAAGGCACAGGACGGCCGCATCGTGCTGCCGGACGGAATGACCTACCGACTCCTGGTACTGCCGGAATGCCGGACCATGCCACTGGAAGTGTTGCGCGAGATCAAGTCGTTGGTGGCGTCAGGGGCGACGATCGTCGGTCCC
>CAIQIC010000184.1 GCA_903871765.1 uncultured Lentisphaerota bacterium | reverse complement strand
GTACGATTGTTTCGGTCCCGTGCCAGAGAACATATATATCAACGACCTGCAGCGGGCGGCGTTCCAGGCCGCTGCGAAAATCGCGGCGATTGCGGGCGACACGGCCGCCCGCGACGTTTACCAGGCCCGTTCCGAGCAGATGGCCAAGGCGATCGAGGGCCTGTGGAACCCGAAAGGGTTCTACTCGATAGGCCGCTCGCGCCCGGACTGCCTCATCTCCTGCGGACTCTATGGGGAGTACAGCGACGACTTGCTGGGTCTGCCAAGCCAGCTCAGCAGGGAACGTGTCGAACAACACCTGAAGTACATGTTCGCCCACCATTACAATGGCAAGACCTTCCTGGTCGCGCCGGGCGTGGGAGGCGGCGCATTGATGGCCAATGCGGAGGGGTTGCGCGACTTCACCGCGCTGGCCTTGTGGCGCGGCATCACTGAAGAGGCGATGACGGTGGCCCAATGCTTCTACGAGGTGATTTTCACGCATCTCCAGCGGGAGTGGAATCAGCCGATGCTGATCAACGCCGACCGCAATCCGACCTTCGGCAACCACTACCAGAGTGTCCCGGGCGCGTGGCACGTGCTGCTGGGGCTTGAGGGGGTCAGGTGGGATGTGCCCGGAAAGAAACTCTCACTCCGTCCGAACCTGCCGGCATCCTTCCAGGGCAAACTCCGCACGTTTCTGCCGGGGGCCGTCACCTGGGGCGGCCTGGACTACTCGTGCGTCGAGCCGGATTGCGACCAGAAGTTTGTCCTGACCTTTGAACGCCCGTTCGAGCTTGAATTCCTCGGGGTCCGCAATTCCGGAAAGCCGACTGTTAGATCGACCCAGGGCGGCAAGGCCGTGCCGTGCTCGATCAAGGCCGTCAATGCGGACGAGTACGAAGTGCGGTTCACCAAACCACTGAAGTTGGACGGGAAGCCGCTGGAGATTCGGATCGGAAGCAAGTAGCGACAAGAAGGAAAGGATCATGAAAACAGACAATAAACACCTGTTATTCGTCAAGAAACTGTTCGGGGCGGCGCTGTTGAGCATGGGTTTGCTGACCTGCTTGATGAGTTCGCTCATCTCGACCGCGTATGCGGATGTCCGGCTGCCCCACCTCCTCAGCGACAACATGGTGCTCCAGCGCGAGATGCCGATTCCGGTCTGGGGCTGGGCCGACCCCAATGAGAAAGTGACCGTCCGCCTTGGGAAGTCGTCCGCTTCCGCGACAGCCGGCACCAATGGCCAATGGTCGGTCAAGCTGCCAAAGATGATAGCAGGTGGCCCCTATGAACTGACAGTGGCCGGTGTGAATACCCTCACGCTCACCAATGTTCTGATCGGCGAAGTATGGGTCTGCGCCGGCCAGTCGAACATGGAAAAGCCGATCGGCATTCATCCTGGTCAGAACCCTTGTCCCAATTATGAAAAGGAGATTGCATCGGCCGACTATCCGCAGATCCGGCTGATGGAAGTGCCGCCGGCCCTTTCACCGACTCCGGTTGATGACATCGCCGGCGCCAAATGGCTGGTTTGCACGCCGCAGAGCATTGTGGTCAAACGCGGCGGCGGGTACGGGTATTCTGCCTGTGCCTATTTCTTCGGCCGCGAACTTCACAAGGAACTCAAAGTCCCCATCGGCCTGATCGCCGCGAGTGCCAGCAACCGCCCGTGTGAGCCGTTCACCCCGCCCTCCGGAGACAACTGGCTTGGCATGATCCACCCGTTGACACCCTTCGGCATCCGCGGCGCGATCTGGTATCAGGGAGAATCCAATCTCGCAGACGGCATGAAGTATCGCGACAAGATGAACACCCTCATCACCGGCTGGCGCAAGGCCTGGGCGCAGCCGCCTTCGCCAGGCTCCGGCGTGCCGTGGGGTGATTTCCCCTTCCTGTTCGTTCAAGTGGCGCTTTCCAAATACAACGACGATGTGGAAATGGCGCCACGCCTGTGGGAGGCCCAAACGGCCACGCTGGATGTCCCCAATACCGGCATGGCGGTCACCCATGACATCAGCAGCTATCCCGATTGCCACGCGACCAACAAGCAGGAAGTCGGCAGGCGGCTTGCCCTTTGGGCTCTCGCAAAATTTTATGGAAAGAAAAACCTGGTCTGTTCCGGGCCGATCTACAAATCCATGGAAGTCACAGGCGGTCCTGGGCCGGCCAAGATCCGGATTCAATTCGACTACACCGGCAGCGGACTGGCCAGCCGGGACGGCAAGCCGCTGGATCTTTTCACCATTGCAGGTGAGGACAAGAAATTCGTCGAAGCCAAGGCCGTGATCGACGGCAAGAACGTGCTTGTCTGGAGTGATGCCGTGGCCAAGCCGGTTGCCGTTAGATTCGGCTGGCGGCAGGATGCAGACCCCAACCTCATGAACAAGGAGGGCCTGCCCGCGCCTTGCTTCCGCACGGACAAATGGAAATGAATGGGATGAAAACAAACACAATGCACATGATATCCGTCAATAAAATATGCAGGGCGGCGCTGTTGAGCTTCGGCCTGCCGGCCTTGCTCTGTTCCGCCGTTGACCTCGCGGCGACCACGCCCGGCAAGCCTGCGATTCCTTTCCCGGAAGCATTGCAGGAGGCCGGAGTTCATTTGTCCAAAATGGCGGATGGGCAAACGGAGAGCCTCATCATCGGCAATGGCGATCTTTACGGAATTGTCTGGGAGAAGGAGGGCAG
>CAIQIC010000183.1 GCA_903871765.1 uncultured Lentisphaerota bacterium | reverse complement strand
CCGTGAGCGCGGGGGCATCGACGAGGAATCTGGTGGATTATCCCGAGAAGCTGCGGGCCGAAGTTTTGGACTACATGTTCAAGCCAAAGTTCGGCGCGAGTTTGCAGCACCTCAAGGTTGAGATCGGCGGCGGCGAAAACTCAACCTGCGGTACTGAACCGTCGCACGCTATCACCCGCGAGGAGTTGGCGGATCCCAAGCCGCGCGGCTACGAGTTCTGGCTCATGGCCGAGGCGCGCAAGCGCAACCCGCAGGTGATGTTGGATTGCCTGCCCTGGAGTTATCCAGGTTGGATTCCGAATCCGTGGTCGCAGGAGGCGGCGGATTGGTTTGTCGCGTTTCTGGATGTGGCGAAGAAACAGTACGGTCTGAAAATGGACTGGGTGGCGGCGGCGTGGAACGAAAAGGGTTGTGACCTCAACTGGATTGCCAAGACCTTGCGGCCGACGATGGATGCCCATGGCTATGCGGATGTGAAACTGCAAGCTCCTGACAACAACGGGAGCTGGCAAATATTCGATGATTTGGCGAGGAATGCCGAGGCGGACAAGGTGATTCAAGCGGTCGGCTACCATTATCCTAACGAGTTTGGTCCACAGATCGAGGCGGAAGCAAAACACGCTGCCGAGAAGGTCATTGCCAACGGCAAGCCTCTCTGGTCCAGCGAGGAATTCTGCTACAGCGGCAAAACCTGGGAAATGGCGATGCTGCTGGCGCAAGTCTATAACAAGAATTACATCCGCAGCCGGATCACGAAAACCGAGGTGTGGCCCATGTTGTCCGGCATGTATCCGGGACTCGCTTTTCACGGCGCGGGCCTGATGTTGGCGGACACTCCGTGGTCCGGTTACTATGACCTCTATCCGGCGGTGTGGACCACCGCCCACACCACGCAGTTTACCGAACCCGGCTGGCGTTACATGGACAAAGCCTGCGCAAAAATAGCGACCAACACGTGGAAAGGAAGCTATGTGGCCTTGCGCGATCCAAAGAGTGGAGACTGGAGTTTGATCGTCTGCACGGACAAGCCGACGAACATCCACGTGCAGGTCGCGGGCAAACTGGCCAAAGGCGACGTGCATGTGTGGAAATCGAACGAGCAGCTCCAGTTCATTGAAGAGAAACCGTTGCACCCGACAAACAGCAGCTTTGCCGTTTCCCTGGAAGGCAACAGCGTCTATACGCTTTCCACCACCACCGGCCAGAAGAAAGGCGCGCACCCGGCGCCGCCACCAGCTTCCGACTTCCCTTTGCCCTACAAGGACAACTTCGAAAGCTATGTCGCGGGCGCAATTCCGAAATACACCACCGATATGAAAGGCTCGTTTGAAACCGCCAAGCGCGAGGATGGCAAAGGTATGTGCCTGAAACAAATCTCGCCGAAAGAGGGCAATATTTGGGGCGGCGCGGGAGGTGACCTCCCTCACACCCATTTCGGTGACCGTAACTGGACCGACTACACCATCCAGGCGGATGTGTTGATCACCGCCGGCAAGGCCGGGATTGGCGGACGCTACTGGTGTGGCGAACAGCGCGGCGCCGGCCTGGTCATCCAACAGGATGGCACGTGGTCGATTGAGACATCGGTTGTGGCTGGAGTGAATAACGAGTTGAAGGTGCCACCCCTCGCGACCGGCAAGATCGACGGCTTCATTCCGGCCACCTGGCATCATTTGACCCTGGTGCTCAAGGGTGATGAGCTGACCGCCAGCATAGATGGCAAGGAAGTGGCCCGGGTGCGGTATGAACAATTCTATGCCGCCCATAAAAGCGGCAGGGCCTACCTGATGTCCAGCTACGACCCGAACTGCTTCGACAATCTCAGCGTGACTCCATAACATGAAGGAAAACATAACAAATGAAAGGAATACACAACATGAAGAAAACAAATGTAATTGCACTCGCTTTGCTCTTTGCCGCAGCCTGCACCGCTATCGCGATGTCATCCATTCCGGCTATCGCCTCGGCCGTCGTGACGGATCTGCGTTGTGAATACCGGGTGAATCCGCTCGGCATCGATGCCGCGAAACCGCGGTTGAGTTGGAAACTTGAAACTGGAAACTTGAAACTACGAGGAATTAGGCAGACGGCTTATCAGGTGCTGGTGGCGAGTTCAGAAAACCTGTTGAAGAAGGATCAGGGTGATTTCTGGGACAGCGGCAAGGTGGTGTCCGACCAGAGCATCCAGGTGGAGTATACCGGCAAACCGCTGGCAAGCCGACAACAGTGCTTCTGGAAGGTGAGGGTCTGGGTTTTGAAACTGGAAACTGGAAACTTGAAACTTGAAAAGGGCAAATGCGGCGACTGGAGCCAGTCGGCCTCGTGGTCGATGGGCCTGCTGGACGCCAAGGATTGGCAGGCGCAGTGGATCAAGCCCGACCCCTGGATTTTCGGGACGCGCGGCCTTGATCGCTGCGTCTGGATCTGGTTTCCACATGCCGGGGCCACCGCCGAGATGCCGGCGACCCCGGCCTATTTCCGTGCCCGCTTGAAACTGCCGGCGGATAGCGCCCTCCGGCGCGCCTCGGTGACGATGTGCGCTGACAACGACTTTGTGTTGTTCGTCAATGGCAAGGAAGTGCTTAAAGGCGGCAGTTGGAATTCTCCCGAAAAGGCCGATCTTACGGTGCTCTTGAAGGCCGGTGACAATGTCTTCGCGGTGGCGGCAGGCAACGGCGGAGACAAGCCGAACCCGGCGGGATTGCTCGGCTGCGTGACAGCCGAACTCGCCGATGGCCGCCAACTCACGCTGGAAACAGGGCCTGCCTGGAAGACCCAGTCGAGCGAGCAGGCCGGCTGGCGCGAGGTCGGGTTCAATGACGCGTCCTGGCCCGTGGCGCGGGAGATGGCGAAGTTTGGCGGTGCTCCTTGGGAACAGATCAAGGCACAGGTCGCGACAATGGAGAATTCACCCGCGTCCTGGATGCGCAAGGAGTTCAATCTAACAGCCGCACCCTCGCGGGCGTTGGCTTATGTGAATGTTAAGGGCTATTACGAATTGGTTGTGAACGGCAAAAAGGTGAGTGACGACGTGCTCGCCCCTGCGGTGTCGCAGGACAAGAAGCGCTCGCTCTACACCACGTATGATATCAGCAAGCTGCTGCGTGCCGGTTCTAACTGTGTGGGCCTGTGGCTGGGACGCGGCTGGGCCAAGGACGGGGCGATCGGCCGGGTCCAGCTCGACCTGTCTGTTGGCGGGCAGCGGGTGGTGGTGGGCACGGACCGCACCTGGACCGGCATGGTCAGCACCCATGCCTTGCGTGGCCCATGGGAATGGAACAACATGGGCGGCGAAACTATTGATGCCCGCAAAGAGATCACCGACTGGAACGAGATTGGATGCAAGACAGGCGACTGGCTGCCGGTCGTGAAGGTCGCCGCACCTGAGGGCGCGGTCACGGCGCAGTCGTGTCCCCCGAACCACATCAACAAAATCATCCCGTTGGTGGCCTGCACCGCTAAGGGTGCTAACAATTGGGAGATGGATTTCGGCACCAACTTGACCGGTTGGCTGCGGTTACGTCTGCCAAAGTTGGCCGCGGGCCAGCACCTGACGTTCTCTTATGCCGACAAACCGGGGCAGACGTTCCAACAGGTCGATGAATACATCTCGGCCGGCAAGACCGGCGAGGTGTTCTGTTCCAAGTTCAACTATCACGGCTTCCGCTATGCCACCGTGGACGGTCTGGCCGAGAAGCCCGCGCCGGGCGATGCCGAGGCGTTGCTGATCGAATCGGATCTCCAGCCGGTCGGCACGTTCGAGTGCTCTAACGATTTGTTCAATCGCATCCACCAGCTCAACCTGTGGACGATCCGCTGCCTGAGCCTGGGCGGCTACATGGTAGATTGCCCGCATCGCGAACGCCTCGGCTACGGTGACGGCCAGACCTCGCTCGACACGCAAATCATGAACCGCGACGCCCCGGCCTTTTACGCCAAGTGGGCGATTGACTGGCTCGACGCACAGGATCCGGCCACCGGACGCTTCCCCTTCACCGCTCCCTTCGTGATCAACTCCTGGGGTGGTCCGGGGTGGGGTGGCATCGGCACCGTGTTGCCGTGGAAGAATTATCTCTATTATGGCGACCAACGTTTGCTAGAGAGCGCCTTCGTGGCGATGGGTCGTTACTCCGCGTTTCTGGACGGGCAGGCCCCGGACGGCTTGATGCGTGGAACCGGCGACCCGGCAGGGTT
>CAIQIC010000182.1 GCA_903871765.1 uncultured Lentisphaerota bacterium | reverse complement strand
CACCGGTATGGGTGAAATCGCCGGCAACATCGTCAATCCCTACGACCGCGCCGGCCAGGCGGCCACCGCTGTCACCAAATCCGGCGCCGGCGCCTGGACGCTCTCCGGCACCAACACCTACACCGGTCCGACCACGGTGATCGGCGGCATACTGGCGCTGGCAAGTGCGCGCAGCCTGGGTAATAAAACCGAAGTTTATCTTTCTGAAGGCGCGACGCTTGAACTGAACTTTAAGGGTGAAATGCATATCAGCAAGCTGTATCTCGACGGGCAGCTTCAGCCGAGCGGCAAGTATGACGCGAAGAACGCACCCAAATCCATCCATGGTAAGGGGATGCTGATCATGTGATGGCAGAGTTCAAAAAAGCACTAACGGGTTGGGATCATGATCACACGGCGTGATTTTCTGAAAATGGCAGGGGCCGGGATGGCGCTGGGAGTTCCGGTGCTCGGACCATGTGCCGAGACGGTTTCTCAATCCGCGGAGAAGACTACCGCGGGCCGACCGAACCTGGTGTTTGTGTTCAGCGACCAGCAGTCTTTCGACATGCTGGGCTGTGCGGGCAACAAGGACATCATCACGCCAAACCTCGATAAATTCGCGGCGGAGGGCGTGCGTTTCAACCACTGCGTTTCCAGCTCGCCGGTGTGCACGCCGTTCCGCGGAATGCTCTTGACCGGTCAGCACCCGCTGCGCAGTGGTGCGTTCTGCAACGATATTCGCATCGTTCCCGGCGAAGGCCGTTACTTCGGCGAAGTTCTGCGCGATGCCGGCTATTCCTGCGGCTATGTCGGCAAGTGGCATCTCTACGGCGGCGACCGCCGCCGGCCGATTCCGGCCGGCCCGTATCGCTATGGCTTCGACCGGACGTTTCTATCGAATAACTGCAATGAGCTCTTGGATGACAAGCGCGCCTATTACTGGGACGAGAACGGACGGAAGCAGCTTTGCGGCGACTGGGAGCCTTACGCGCAGACGCGGCAGGCTGTCAAATTTATCGAGGAGAACGCTGCCAAGCCGTTCGCGCTCTTCCTTTCGTGGCATCCGCCGCACAATTGGGACGGGGAATTCGGCTACGACGCACCGGCGGAGCTGCTCAAGCTTTACGATCCGGCCAGGCTGACTCTTCGCCCGAACGTGGAGGATACGCCGCAGGTCCGCAAGATGTACCAGGGCCATATGGCGATGTGCACAAGCGTTGATCGCACATTTGGCGAACTGATGAACAAACTGCGCGCGCTGAAGCTCGACGAGAACACGATTGTTGTTTTCACCTCCGACCACGGCGATCTCCTGCTTTCGCACGGTTACCGGGGGAACAAGGGCCGGCCGGAGTGTGAGTCGTTACGCGTGCCGCTGCTTATCCGCTGGCCGCATGTGCTGAAGCCGCGGGTCAGTGACTTGTTGTTGGGCCCGCTGGATTTCATGCCGACCCTGCTCAGCATGCTTGGTCTTAAAATACCGGAGACCTGTCAGGGCCGGAATCTTGCCGACGCAATTCGTACGGCACAGGACGATGCCGTCGAATCCGTGCCACTCTTCCTGTTTCCTTGGGGATGGCGGGGTGTTTATACGCGCCGCTACACCTACGCCTTTGACCTGCCGGGCAGCACGATGCGTTTTGCCTGCTTATATGACCATCAGAATGACCCGCGCGAAATAAAGAACCTGTTTAATGCACCGGAGTATAAGGAGGTCAGTGAGAAGCTTCACGCTCAGACGCTGGCCTGGATGGAGAAATTCGGGGATACAGGGATGGCTTACAAGGATCTGATGGAGCGCGTCATGGTTAAAGAGGATATCGTGCCCGGCCCGTATGGGGCCATGACTAGTGGATCATCGAGGCAGGGCCGACTTAAGGGCAGGCCGGAAGATGTTCTGGCGGGAAAAATCAAATGATTAACACGTTGGTCTTAGGTTTGGCCGATGGGCCCCTGATGCCTTCCTATCAAATGACCGTCTATCTCTGACGGCAAATCAGTTCGCTTCGAAATACATGCTCTCCAGCGTCGGGTTGACTCCCGGCGCGCCAAACAGCGGAAGTTCGCGTTCCTGCATAACGTGGCTGAGGTCGCGCACCGCCTGGCGGTCGAGTTCCTTCAACGGACCGACCGACAGCGCCCGCAGCATGGAGTCCACGGTTGCCTCGAACAACTCCACCGTCAGCAGGGTCCAGTAGAGGTCGCCGCGGGTCATGGTGACCAGCCCGTGGTTTTCCATGATGAAGCTGTTGTACTTCTGCAGGTACGGCGTGAAGCGGTCGGCCAGTTCCGTCGTCAACGGCTGGGCGTACGGCACCACCGGCACAGGGCCCACTTCGGTGGCCGTCTCGGGGTAGAACGGCCGCATGAGAAACGAACTGTCCTTGAGAATCGCGGTGGCGCAGACGCTCGGCGGATGGCAATGAATCACGGAGACGATATCCGGCCGCTGCTCAAAGAAGGCGAGGTACATGGGTTTCTCGCCGGTCGGACGGCGCGTACCCTCCACGGTGTCGCCGGAACGGTTGATGAAGACCACATCCTGCCGGGTGATGTCGCCCTTATACATCTGCGTCGGCGTGATCAGGATCAAGTCATCCGCCAGCTTCCAGGCGACATTGCCGCCAAAACCGGTGACGAACACGTTGCTCGCCAGGCGCCCGGTTACTTTCAGGAACAACTCCACTTCTTTCGCATACTTCTTCGCATAACTCATAACTTTCGCTCCCCTTGATTTCTCCCGCTTACGGATTGATGATCACCTTGAGCGCGCCGGCCGCAGGATCCCCCTGCACGGCCACAGCCCGATTGAAATCGCCCAGACTGAAGACGTGCGTCACCAGCCGCTCGACATTTCCCTTGCCCGATTCGAGCAGCGCTTCGGTGTTCGACTCATCTCCGTGCCGCCTCAATAAAAGCCTCGACATTCTCCCAGGGTACGGCCGGATCCAGGATGTGGGCGGGCGCCAGCAGTAAACCACCGCCCGTCCCCAGCAATTCAGATGTTTCACGAACGGCCCGCCGGACATCGTCCGGACTGCCATGCGGCATCACGGATTGCACACCGATGCCACCCCAGAAGGCGAGACGGCCCCCGTACTTCTGTTTTATCCGCCGAAGATCGTTACACTCCGGCTGCACAGGATTCAGCACTTCAATACCGGCCTCCATCAGTTCGTCAAGCGCCGCTTCAACCCGGCCGCAACAATGCATGAAGACCAGCACCTCGGGATTGACCGCCTTGGCCGCAGCCACGATCCGTTTCACCCCGGGCTGGATAAATTCCCGGTAGCTCTCGCGTGACATCATCCGGCCCTGCTGGGTCACGATATCATCTCCCAAGCGGATGATATCCACGCCGGCTTGCGCGAATTGGCGTGCCTGCCGAACCCTTATCTCCGTGATCCGCCCGCAGATGGCGCGGGCTATTTCCGGCTCCAGATAAAAGTCGGTCATAAACGTCTGCATGCCGCGCAGCAACCAGGCGATTTCAAAGATGGTCTGATACATTTCGCCGCAGACGGCATAACCGCGCTGTTGATACGCCTTTACTTTTCCCGCAACTTCAACATAGCGGTAATCAGCACCCAAGTCCGGCCACGCAAAGGCATTGATCTGATCAACACGCTCCATTTTCTCCAGGGGATGATACTTGTAATCCGGCATCTCATAGAGCGTGGGAACCGATCCCACACCCCACTCGTCAAAGCTGACGCGATCATCCAGATGAGCGAAATACCCGGGGAAATCCGTCTTCTTTTGGGTGGGCCCGGGCAGAACGAAGCGAGTGTCGAAATCAAAATATTCCTCCGGCGACAGGTCGGACGCGGTCTTTTCGCGGTAGGTCTTCATGAGCAGCGGCGTAAACGCGCCCCAGCTGATTTCGAAGGGGATCCGGTCCGGCACACCCTTCCGCTTCAGTGCTGTAAGCACCCGTTCGCGTGAGTTCATCGTTCTGGCACTCCCACTATTTCGCGGCCATGGCGTTTCCGAAGCCGGTAACCGCCGTGGACAGCATCAGGATCAGTATGGCCAGGACAACCCAACCCATCGTCCTGCGGCTGACACCTTTCCATTCCAACGCGAGCAAACCACAAAGTGTGCTGAACACGATCACAAAGGCCAGGTGGATGGACCAACTCGAGAAGTCGTACCGCCCCATCTTCGTCGTGCCCATGCCGTAGAAGAAAAAACCCGTGTACCAGATGCCCCCGGCCGCCATCGCCAGGAAGTAATTGACCGCCATCAGGGCCTTACCCGCTGCCAGGCGGGATCCATCCGGGGCCCTGATCGCAAGGTAGTCGCGCAACGACTGGTTGCGCCAGTTCAGAAAGAGACACCATACACAATTCACCGTGAAACCGCCGGCCATGACGATGATGAAGACCGGTGCGTTTTTGAAGATGTCGGGGGCCCCCAGTTCCCGGGCCACATCGGCAATGGGCTGTCCCCACTTGATGCCATAAGCAAATCCGGCGCTCATGATGCCGGAGAACGTCGCGACGATGAACCCCTTGACCAGCGAGAACTCCGAGATCGCGGCGCTCTTCTCCCGCGTGGTCATTTCCCGTTCCTTGCGGATGCCCGCATAACCGCAGAGGCCGATGCCGGCCAGGCAAACGGCGACGCCGGCCAGCACCATCCAGCCGGATCCGGTCGTTAGGAGAACGCCGAAATTTCCCTGCACCAGCGGCGGGATCAACGTGCCAAAGGCTGCGCAGTATCCCAGCGCCACGGCCATTCCCAGGGACATGCCGAGGTAGCGCATGGTCAAGCCAAAGGTCAGGCTGCCGAAACCCCACATCATGCCGAATAGATAGGCGAGTTCCAAGCTCCTGACGGGACTCTGTTGGAGAACCGTCAACGGCTGCGTCCCGGTCAGAACCGCCACCAGCCACGGCGCGACCACCCAAGCGGCCAACCCCTGCACCAGCCAGCCGGTCTCCCAGCGCCAGTGCCGAAGTTTGCGCAGCGGCGCATAGAAACTTCCATGCGCCACCCCGCCGATGGCATGCAGGACAACACCCAGAAATGGATTGACCAGCATGTGGATCTCCTCTCAAAATAATTTCGATATGTTGATTCCGCCGGCTTCCGCGGTCTCGGCGGTAGCGGCGAGGATCTGGTCATCGATGACTTCGCACAGGCTGCCGGCGGTGCGATACAGCGCCAGCACGTTATCCAGCGGGGACCCGACTTGAATCGCGTGGGTGGGGCCGAGGAACAAGCCGCCCTTGGGAAACAAGGCCAACCGGCGCCGCACCTCGGCCATCACCTCCGCGGCGGAGCCGAAGGCCAGCGTGGTCTGGACGCAGACACTGCCGCAAAAGGTCAGGCGGTCCCCGAAGCGGCGCTGCAACTCCGCAATATCCATTTCCGGCACCGCCGGCTGGACCACGTCGTACACATCGAGCCCGAGCTCGATAAGATGCGGCAAAAAGGCGATCACGCAACCGCACATGTGCATCATCGTCCGTGCGCCATAAGCATGCACCATGTCGAAATACTGTTTGAACTTGGGCGCGAAGTGTCGTTCGAAAATCGCGTGGCTGATCACCTGCGACTTCTGGGTGCCGAGGTCTTCGCCGATATGTGCGAAGTCAACCAATCCGCCCGCGGCTTCCAGCACCTGGCGGTGTATTTCAAAGTAGAAGCGGAAGCGTGCCTCCATGATTTCCAGATAGACCGGATCATCGGTGATCAAATCGATCAGCACCTGTTCGGTCCCGCGGGCCCGTGCAATGCCGTTGATGAAATCCATATCACCGGCGGTGCCGAAGCAAATCGCCACGCCCTGGCGGCTGAGTTTCTCGCACTGGGCCCGGATGGTCGCGTAGTCGAACCAGCCGGCCGTCGGAAAATGCGCGCGATCGAGATCCTCCAGCCGCTCAACCCCGGCAAACGGCTGATAGCTGGATTCCAGATATTTCCCGCCCTCGAACGCTGCATACCTGTACCGCTCGCCCCAGTACCCTTCAACGCTGCCGTCAGGAAACGTCCTCAGCGCAGGGCCAATATACACCGGATCAATGTACCGGAAATCATCCCCGACCACCCTGAGCAACTGTTCCATGTTTTTCAGACCGAAATGATCCAAGAGCATCCGGTTGACTTCCGGCGTGGCCTCATGCTTGACCGGGATCCGGTCATAGCCGGTCCGGTTGAAGGCCGAAAAAACCCTTTCTCTTGATGTCATCCAACACCTCATTTCCCGCTGCCAGACTGATAATAACCCGACCCCACCTCATAACCAGGGAGCCCCAACGAATAGCGTTTTAGCCCGCGTGCGGCGAATATAAACCTCTGGCGCGGGGGTGCAAGCGTTGATTCGCCGCATCGCTTTTAACGATATATAGGATTGATTCCCGTTCATTATCTGATTGAATTGCGCGCATGAAACGATGTGATTTTCTAATACAGGCAGGGGCTGTGATGACGCTGGGCGTTTCAGTGCTCGGACACGGTGTCGATGCGGCCTGGCTGAAGCAGGCCCGGGCGCACGTGCTCACGCCGACCAACGACTGGGTGACGCCAGTGTGCGTCACGCGGACGGAGGGAAATGTCGAGGGAGCCGACGCGCTTCTGTCCGAGGATGGTCGGAGCTGCCGCCTGACGTTTGAAACTGGCGGGGTGAAGCCGGTGGTCATACTGGATTTCGGGAAACAGGGCACCGGCGGTTTCGCGGTTTTCACCGTCACGGCAAAAACAGGTCTGCCCGTGGTCCGTCTGGCATATGCCTGTCATCCGGATGGAATCGGCGAAACCGGATGCTTTGACCGGGGATCGCGGGCCACCTATCTTGGCGGGGAAGTGGATCTGCCGGTACTGCCGGCCAATGTCAATCGCCACGAGACCTATACCATCCCGCGCACCGGGCGGTTCATTGCACCTTTGGTCCAGGGCCATACAAGGTATGTTCGGGTGCAGCTCGACACCCCCGGGACAGCGGTGGAGATCGACGCCGTGGCCATGGTGAACAAAGAGATATATGACCGTTCGCCGCAGGACGGCTATTTCCTCTGCAGCGACGAGCGGTTCAACCGCCTTTGGTACATCAGCACGTGGACGCTGCAGATCGCCTCGCTTCCGAACCAAAACGCCTGGAAAACGATTGACGGCTGGCTGTTGCCCCGCAAACTGGAGCAGGCGGCCGACATCGGGCTGAGCACCACAGGCGGGACGTGGGGGGATGTTTCAATCGAAACGCTCTTCGAACTCAGAGTCAATCCGCATTACATCGCTGCCGCGGGAGTGGCGTTCCGCGCCAAGGACGCGCGCAACGCCTACCTGGCAGAAGTGGCGCTCGATGGGGTGTTCAAACTACGCAAGCGCATGGACGGCCAGGATACCGTCATCAGCGCGAAGAAGCTCAAAGAACCCTTGGTGGATGGACGGCAATACAAGCTGGAAATTTCGGCCCTCGGACCGGTCTTGACGACGCGGCTGGACGGCGCGGTGATTGATGAGTCGCGCGACGACACGTTTGCGACCGGAAGTGTCGGCTTCTACACGCCGAAAGAGAAATGGCCGCTATTTGATTATATCAGCGTCAAGGATGGCAAGGGGCGGAAACTCCTGGCTGACGATTTTTCCGGCGATTTGTCGAAGTGGCAGTTCGCGCGCACGCTTTCGTGCGTGGTGGATGGCGGCAAGCGCGACCGCCTGCTCTGGACGGGCGACCTCTATTTTGGTCAGCGGAATGTCTACTATGCGTTTGCGAACCCGACCTACATGCGCGACTCGCTCAAGATGATGGCCTTCAACCAGACTCCGGAGGGCTACGTGCAGGCCTCGCCGTATGCCGAGCGCAGCGTTCCGCCGCCCTCGGGCGATTTCGGACCGTTTCCATCCGACGAGTTTGCTGCGTGGCTGGCGCCGGTCGCCTGGGACCATCTGCTCTACACCGATGATGTCGAAACGCTCCGGAAGGTCTATCCGGCGATCAAGCGCCTTGAGGGATACCTTGGCGCGCGGATTGGCGGGAATGGTTTGTTTGTCCAGCGCGCCGAGACCTCCAAGCACGCGTGCAATCTTAATCTCGGAGATGTCCGTATGCGCTCCTATATGAATATCCTGCTGTGGGGTGTCTTTACCGACACCGTGCGGATTGCCGCCAGGCTGGGCTTGGCGGACGACGCGCAGGCCTCGCAGAAAAAGGCAGATGCGCTCAAGCGGGCCATATTCGAGCGGTTCTGGGACGAGACCAACGGCTGTTTTTGCGAGGCGCTGGAGACGCCCCGTTCCGGTTCCGAGGCCAACGCCCTGGCGCTCTCCATGCGGTTTGTGACTCAGGAACAGGCGCTGAGGATTTCGCGGCAACTCGGAAAAAACGATCATGGCAAGTTCCAGAGCCTGGCGAGCCGGGGCAAATTCGAGTACGGGTTCGGCCAATCGGGCATGCAGGCGATCCTGGATCATCATTGGCTGCGACTGCTCGACGATGGCTGGAAAGGTGCGGCTACTACGTCGGAATGCATGAACATGCTCACGCGCGGCTGGGGTGACGAATCTCACCCTGATACCGCTATCGCAACTCATTTCAGCGCCTACATTCTGGGCGTGACGCCCACGGCGCCGACCTCGTGCTTGAGCTTGCTGTAAACGCGAATCCGCTCGCCCAGAGCCTCGTAGTCAGGAACCTTCGGATATTT
>CAIQIC010000181.1 GCA_903871765.1 uncultured Lentisphaerota bacterium | reverse complement strand
TTTCTTGTCCGCGGTGCAGTTGATCTTCATCGGAATTATCGGCGAATATATTGGGGCGATTTTGACTCAGGTCAAAAACCACCCGCTGGCGATAGAGGATGAAAAGATTAATTTTTAAAAACCACAATAACCTTGAGTTTCTTGTGTTTATTTGCGGCCCCACGAGCCAGTAGCCAGCGCAACGCTGGCTACTGGCGGGAGGGCGTTGTCTTCGTGATACCTGTTTAGCGGAGAGAGTGGCGTGCGGAGCGGGGGAATGCAAGCAGAACTGACAGGCGGGGGCAGAGTCCCCAGGGCTGCGTCAAAGTCGCTGAGGACGGCTAGCGGCTGACGGCACAGAGCGGTGGAGGGCGTGAAGCGCCTCGATTTTCAGGCCGCAGGGTGCTGTTGAGGCGGGCGATGGGCAGACCACGGCCGCCCCCTGCCTATACCACGCATGTCGAATCCTGATTCAGTCCAGGCCGTGCGCCGCCATGATCCAACGGATGGCCACGCGACGATGGGCGTTGGCATACCGATGGAGCGCCGGAACCGTCGCCTGATGGGCTGAGCGGGGATGATGGACCCCCCGCTTGGCCACGAACGTGGCGAGGCTGCGCAAGGTAGCCAAGATCCGCGCCGCATTGGGGTGACGCACCGGGCAACGGTCTTCGTCGTAGGATCGATCACGCACATAATGGTTGCCGTTCTCGATGATCCACTGGTCACGCGCCAGCGCCAGCAGGTGGGCGGCGTTCTGCGTCGCGTCGAGGATCGGCGCAACACTGGTGACGGCGTAGACGGTTTCCCGGGAGTCTTTGCCCTGCTTGAGGTGGCGGCGCTCGCGCTGGATGCGAACGATTTGGGCAACGCCGTAGAAACCCATCTGCTCAGGATCGGTCGGTAGACTCCACAGCTTGCGGATCTCCAGCCGTCCGTGATGCTTCTCGGTACTTTGGGCTTGCGCCAGGGCCTGAGGGGGGAAAAGCGGCTCCGAGGAGCCGTTCGGCTTGGGCCTGTATGGAAGGTTGGTTGCCCTTGAGCGAGAAGAAGAAGTCGGCTCCTTTCTCCTGCACGAGGAACCGTGCGGCCTGTTGCTGGGCTTGCATAGCATCCGCACTGACCACCACGCCATCCAAGGCCACCGCTGCCAGCATCGGACGCAGGGCGGTGATTTCGTTGCTGTGCTCGGCCACTGGCCGCTGGGCGCACAACCGTCGCGTGCCGGTGGCCACCGCCGCCACCAAATGCACGGGTCGGCCGTCGGCGGCGCGGGCCTGCTTGATCGTCTTGCCGTCCACCGCCAGTTGTTTGAGCGGTTGGGGGTCGTGGGCCGCCATCCAGGCGATCACCGCCTGATCCAACTCCGCCGCTGGCAGCGCCTTCAAGATCCGGCGGATCGTGGGCTCGCTGGGTGCATCGTACTGCTGCGACCGTTCGTTCCAGTAACACCGCAGGAGCCGGCGCTGGGTCTGATTCAAGTGCTCGGCAAAGTCTGCGATTGCCCGCGTGCCGCGACACCCGCACAGCGTCGCTAGGGCGCCGATCGCCAGCACGCTGGCCAGGCGGTGTCGACGTCCATTCGGGCGCCGGGGGTCAGTGAGCCCCAGGAAGTGTTCCCATAGCGACCGCAGCTCCGCCGCCTTGTAAGGGCACACAAGGGCTTCATCTTCGTGGCAAGCCCACCGCGGTGGCATCCGCTCCGCGCGCAGCCATTTCAACGCCTGGGGGTGCAGACGCCGGACCCATAGTTCCTTGGGGTGGCCATCCTCTTCATAGAAATCCCGATGCTGTCGCCGATACCCGGCGGTCTTGCCCAACGGCTCCCAACCCGCGGCCCGGTAACACGCCCCGCAGAACCGTTCGGGATCCACGAAGCTCTCGGCCACCAACACCCGATAGCCAAAAGCCCGCTCCCAATCCTGTGGCAGGCGCTGTGTGCAAAGGCTCAGCACCCGACTGGCCAGGTTCGGATAGCGTCCGCGCTCGACCAGCAGCAAGTAGCGGCTGTTCTGGGCCACAAACTTCCGCCGGCGAAGCTGTTGCTCGACGGACCAAGCGATCCACGCTTCCCGGCCTTTGAGATGATAGGCGGGCGTGCTCCACCCCAACAGCCCCACCCATTCCCCGTCGACTTCCGCCACGTACCGCAACTGCCGCCCGACTAAACAGCTGTTGCCCAGATAGTGTCGATCAACGATGAGCCGATCCCATCGCTCGCGCTCGGACGGCTCGATTAAACGCACAGAAACGCGCCGGAGAATATCGGCGTCGGGGAATTGCATCCACGGCTCGGTTTTCATGCGAGTGTGGTAGCAAAGCAGTGGGCGGGTGTCCAGACTTTTTGTGCTAAGCGCTTCTACGCCAGCCGCCAGCCGCCCTCAGCGACACTACCCTGACCATACCGGCTGGCGAGTTCGTGCAACTGCGCGAGGATGATGGCGCGCGCGTTGGGGTGCGGCATCCAACCCTTCCCGCCCCACAGGCAGTAGTATAATCCGGGCGCGAGGTCCCGCCGCCGGCATTCCTTGACGAACGCGCCGACCGCGTCGGTCCGGTCCGGGCTGGACGCGACATCGAACAAACTCGTCGCGCTGTCCCACAAGAGGAAACCGGACGTATGCCGCGTGGTGAGCACGGCGTACTTCATGCCGGCCT
>CAIQIC010000180.1 GCA_903871765.1 uncultured Lentisphaerota bacterium | reverse complement strand
CTTGAAGCAAGAAAAGATATTTTGAAAAATGCTCAAAATGGGCTATAGGGCGTGTTCAGCGGAATTCGCCGTTGATCTCCGGCTCATGTTCTCCTGGTGCTGCAGTTTGGCCAGTTCGTCAGCCACGGCACTGACGGCGTCACGGATTTGCCCGGCGCTGTGATTGGTGGTGATAAAGAAGCGAAGGCGGGAGGAGTGATCAGGCACTGCCGGGGACAGAATGGGCAGCACATTGATGCCGCGATCGAACAGGGCGTTCGACAATTGCAAGCTCTTGACCGAGTTGCCGACAATGACCGGAATCACCGGGGAACCGGCGGCCGAACCGGTATTAAGGCCGTGCGTTTTGGCCAGATCCAGGAACAGCCCGGTCAGCTCATGCAGCCGCACAACGCGCTGAGGCTCACGCTGCAGTACCTTCAGTGCTGCCAGCGCTGCCGCCGCGCTGGGCGGGGACATGCCCACGCTGTAAACGAACCCGGGGGCGGTGTACTTGAGATATTCGACCAGTTCTGCAGAGCCGGCGATGTATCCACCGCAGCTGGCTAACGATTTGGAAAGCGTCCCCATCCACAAGTCCACATCAGATCGGGCTACGGCCCAGTGCTCGCCGATGCCTCGCCCGGACTCACCCAGGGTTCCCAGCGAATGCGCTTCATCTACCAGCATCAGGGTTTTGTGTTTTTTCTTGAGCGCTATGAAGCGCGGAAGTTCAGGCAGGTCGCCGTCCATACTGTACACGCCCTCGATGGCAATCAGCACGCGGCGATAGCGGTGTCGGCTTTCACAGAGCATCGCATCCAGCGCCATCCAGTCGTTATGGGCGAAGGCCCGGTGGGTCGCACCGGAAAGCTCGGCGCCCTGGATAATTGAATTGTGGGCCAGCGTGTCATGCAGAATCAGGTCGTCCGGTCCCAGCAGATGGCCAATGGTGGTAACATTGGTGGCATGGCCGGAGACAAAAGCGATAGCGGCCGGAACGCCCAGAAATCCGGCCAGCTCCTGCTCAAGGTCGCGATGCACCTGCTTTTCGCCGGACACCAGCCGACTGGCGCCCGCGCTGGTACCGTAGCGGTCTATCGCGGCCTTGGCTGCGGCGATAACCTCCGGGTCGTGGGCCATGCCAATGTAATCGTACACACAAAAGTTAACCAGCCTGCGCCCATCGATGTGTGCGGCGTTTCCGTCCCCTCCCTGGTCCACACGAAAATACGGGATCTCGCCGGTCACGGCCCGCAACATGCTTTCGTGACGTTTCAACTGGAGGTACTCGGGGAACATGTCGAAGGTGTAGTATTCGGGCACAATAGGACCGACGGGTGCGCCGGCTTTGCGGTTATCAATCAAATATTTCTGTACCCCCTGAGCCACATCCCCCAGCGTTTTGGCCTGGGAGAACACTGCATCCGGAAGGTGGCCGGAGAATGCCTTCTCCAGCTCGGCCATCAGCCCCAGACGCTGCAGCGAATCAAGCCCCAGGGCACTGAGAGGCATATTCGGAGTCAGGTAGGGAAGCGCTGTTTTAGCCAGTTCGCGGGCGTGCTGGCAAACAGCAAAAAAAGCGTCCGGCGGCAAAGAGTGCACGTCGTGATGGGCAATGGAAGAACTGTCGTATGCGGCTTCCGAGTTTGCAAAGGCGCAGCAACCGGCAGTTGCGGCCGCTGCAGGATCGGGGTATTCAGCAAGAATCTTCAGATCGCCCGCAAGGTACGCTGTGCGGCAGGCGTGACGCTGGATCTTACCGCTGGAGGTTCTGTGGATCGTACCGTTGCGCACTAGCACGAGCACATCAAGAGACAGGTCATGCTCATCGAGTACGGCCGTGCAAACCGCTTGCAGCGCCGGCGTAAAATCAGTACTCCCGTTGCGCCTGACCTCATGTATCAAAACGAGGCGCTGGGAGCCGTTGTCCCCAACGGTAAACGCCGCCCCGCAGCCTGCTTCCAGCAGCGGGTGACTTCTGCGGGCGGTTTCCTCGATATCCTGCGGATAG
>CAIQIC010000179.1 GCA_903871765.1 uncultured Lentisphaerota bacterium | reverse complement strand
CGAGCGGGCGGTGGACAAGGCCCTGAGCCGCGCCGAGCAGTACCCGACGGCCCTCGAGGGCGAGGTCCTGCGGGCAGGGCTATCGCGCCACGCGGGCGGCACGGCCGGTCGGCGTCTGCGCAGGGCGGTTTCCCATCCTTGGAAAATACGGCGGCGTCTGCTAACGTCGGTCTCCGGTTTACGGAAGGAAACGCCATGATACCGAGATACACCCGGCCCGCCATGGGCGCCATCTGGGAAGACGAGAACAAGTTCCGCATCTGGCTCGATATCGAGCTGGCGGCCTGCACAGCGCAGCACAAGCTGGGCCAGATCCCGGCCCAGGACCTCAAGCAGATCTTGAGCAAGGCCAACTTCAACGTCAAACGAATCGCCCGGATCGAGGCCAGGGTCAACCACGACGTGATCGCGTTCCTGACGAACGTGGCGGAGTACGTCGGGCCGTCGTCGCGCTTCATCCACCTGGGTCTGACCAGCTCCGACATCCTCGACACCGCGCTGGCGCTCCAGTTGGTGCAGGCGGCGAATCTCCTGATCGCCGGCGTCAAAGCCGTGCGCGCGGCGGCGGCAGCGCAGGCGCGCAAGCATAAATTCACTCCGATGATCGGCCGCTCGCACGGCGTCCACGCCGAGCCCATCACCTTCGGCTTGAAGATGGCGCTGTTGTACGACGAATTCGGCCGCGCGCTCCAGCGGCTGGAGGCGGCGCGCGAAACGGTGCGCGTGGGCCAGCTCTCCGGCGCGGTGGGCACGCATGCGCACTGCGATCCGCTCATCGAACAGCATGTCTGCCGGCAGCTCGGCCTGCGGCCGGCGGCGATTTCGACGCAGGTCCTGCAGCGCGACCGGCACGCGGAATACACGACGGCGCTGGCGCTGGTGGGCTGCTCGGTGGAACGCTGGGCGCAGGAGTTCCGGCACCTGCAGCGCACGGAAGTGCGCGAAGTCGAGGAATTTTTCGCCGCCGGCCAGAAGGGCTCCTCGGCCATGCCGCACAAGCGCAACCCCATCGTCGGCGAGCGGCTCTGCGGCCTGGCGCGCCTGCTGCGCGGCTACGCGCTGGCCGCCATGGAAAACGTGCCGCTCTGGCACGAGCGCGACATCTCGCACTCCAGCGCCGAGCGCGTGCTGCTGCCCGACGCCACCATCGCCCTGGATTACATGCTGGCCAAGCTGGAATGGCTGGTGCGGACCCTGCGCGTGCTGCCGGAGAACATGGCGCGCAACCTGCGGCAGACCCACGGCCTGATCCACTCGCAGCAGGTGCTGCTGGCTCTGATCAAAGCCGGCATCACGCGCGACGCCGCCTACCGGATCGTCCAAGACAACGCCATGCGGGCGTGGGAAACGCAGCAGGAGCTGCGCGGCCTGATCGAGGCCGACCCGCGCGCCGCGCCGTTGAAGCCGGCCGACCTCGACGCCGCCTTTGACCTCAAGCCGCATTTTCGCGACGTCAACAGGACATTTAAAGCCGTGGGATTATGAAATTGTCCGTCGTCAGTCGTCCGTGGTCAGTTGTCAGTTGTCGGCAGGCCGTTGTCCATAGTCCGTGGTCAGTTGTAGGGTGAATACATGAGTGCATCAAATTTTGAGAAGTTAAGAGTCTACCAGTTGTCCGAACAATTAGCCGACAGCATTTGGGACATCGTCGAGGAATGGAAGACATTTGCGAAAGACACCGTGGGCAAGCAACTGGTGCGTGCGGCCGACAGCATCGGCGCCAATATCGCGGAAGGCGTTGGCCGTGGAACGTTTCCGGACACCCGCCGTTTTGTGCGGATCGCGCGCGGTTCGCTGCACGAGACGCAGCACTGGCTCCGCCGCGCCTATCGCCGCAAGTTGCTGACCGACGCGCAGGTCAAAACCCTGAAACCTGTCGTGGATGAACTGGCGCCCAAGCTGAATGCGTTTCTCAATTCCATCGGCAGGGTCTGTCCTGCAACTGACGACTGACAGCGGACAACTGACTACTGACCACCGACAAAGGACCAGTGACCAATGACCAATGACAAATCCACCGCCTACGCCCGCTCCGGCGTTGATATTGACGCAAAAATGGAATTACTGCGGAAGGCCAAGCAGCAGATTCAGAAGACCCGCACCGCTGGCTCCGCGGGCGCGTGGGGCTTGTTCGGCGGACTGTTCCAGTCGCCAGGCAAGGACCATCTGCTGGTCAGCAGCACCGATGGCGTCGGCACCAAACTCAAAGTCGCCCATCTGGTCGGCCGCCACGACACCGTGGGACAGGACCTCGTCAACCACTGCGTCAACGACATCCTCGCGCAAGGCGCCGAGCCGCTGTTCTTTCTCGATTACATCGGCGCGCAGCAGCTCGATCCCGGCGTCTTCGCGCAGGTGATCGCGGGCCTTTGCCAGGCATGCCGCGAGAACCACTGCGCGCTTGTCGGCGGCGAGACGGCCGAGATGCCGGGGCTCTATCCGGCGGGCGAATACGACCTGGTCGGCACCATCGTCGGCGCGGTGCCGAAGCAGCGGCTCATCACCGGCGCCGGCGTAAAGGCCGGCGATATCCTCATCGGCCTGCCCTCCTCCGGTCTGCACACCAACGGCTATTCGCTTGCCCGCCGCGTCATCTTCGAGACCGCCGGGAAAAAGGTCGCCGATCTTCTGCCCGGCACCAAGAAAACCTTTGGCGAGGCGCTGCTGGCGGTCCACCGCAGCTACCTCAAGCCCGTCCGCAAGCTAATGGACGCGGTGAAGATCCACGCTCTCGCGCACATCACCGGCGGCGGCTTCACCGACAACATTGACCGCTTCCTCCCCAAGGGCCTCTGCGCCGTCGTGGACCGCGCCACGTGGACGCCGCTGCCGATCTTCCGGTTCATCCAGGCCGCCGGCCACGTGGACCGCGACGAGATGTACAAGGTCTTCAACATGGGCATCGGCATCGTCCTCTTCGTCGGCCGCGCCGACGCCGAGCGCACCGTGAAGACCCTGCGCGCCACCGGCGAAATACCCGTCGCGATCGGCTTCGTCGAAAAAGGCCCCGCGCCCGTGCGGCTGATCGGGTGAATCGAGTTCGCGTTTGGCTGTTTCCGTGATGCCAACGCGAGAGGTCATACACCCCTCGCGCGGTGTCAGGCCAGCGGCACAACCTTCACCTTGCCGGCCTTGACCTCGGCATAGATGCGGTCGGCTTCCCGCGTGTCGGCGGCATCCTCCAGCCTCGGTGTTAAACAGCCAAAACAAGGCGAAATTCGCATGAAAAACATGGGTCAGGGTTTCGTCGCGACAACCGGGGGCTTAAAAACAACAAGGTAGCTTTCTTCCGCCGGAATATTCAGCGCAATGTCAACTTCGTTCGATGAAACCCTGGTGAAAGCCGGCGAAGTGACTGCCATGGTTGTCGGGTTCCATAGCGCGGGATCCCCGGTTGCCTGAAACCGCGCCATTCCACACCATAAACACATCCATGCCGTTTTTTTTCGGTGATTATACCCTGTCCATTTATCAAAGGTCCCGCTGGTGACTTTAAAATCGGAATTAACGCCGGAGTTGCTCAGAATATTTCCGAGATTCGTGGTGATCGTGTTCTCATCGGCGGAAGCGATGAAATAGGTTTTGCCCCCATTGGAATTTGACTTTAACGCGGCCCCGGAGGTAAGTGTTCAATGAGATACCGAATGATGAGCATACGCAAGTGGACCTCTGTGCCATTGCCTTCATGCAGGCCGTGGTCGCGATGGGGATAGGCGAAATAATCGAATCGTTTGCCCAGTTCGATGAGCCGGTCCACCAGCCCTTCGGTTATCTCCACATGCGTGTTCGTCTCGCCGGTGCCGACGATGATGAGCAGGTCGCCGCGCAAACCCTCGGCGTAATTAATCGGCGCACAGGTGCGGTAGCCCTCGGGATTGTCCTTCGGCGTGCGCATGTAAATCTCCTGATACTCGGCGTTGTAATACTGCGGCTGAGGCTTCGGCACCACGGCGATGCCCACGTGATAAATGTCCGGTTTGCGGAACATCGCGTTCAGCGTGTTCGAGCCGCCGCCGCTCCACCCCCAGATGGCCACGCGCGAAAGGTCCACGAAAGGGCAGCGCCGCGCCAGCGCCTTCAGGCCCGCGGCCTGCTCGTCGGTCGAGAGCGGCCCGAGGCTGCCAAACACCGCCCGCCGCCACGCCGCTCCCTTGGGCGCAGGCGTGCCCCGATTGTCCATCGAAACCACGATGTAGCCCAGGTCGGCCACCGCCCGGTGAAAGAGGGTGTGCCCTTGCCCACCGTCCCAGTCGTCCAGCACCGTTTGTCCGGCGGGTTCGCCATAGACGAACACAAATACCGGATACTTCTTCGTGGGATCAAAATCTCGTGGTTTGATCATCCAGGCGTCCATCATCACGCCGCCGCCAATGTCGAGCTGGAGGAACTCGGCGGGCTGCGCGATGATCGGCCGGACCCGGGCGGCCGGAGTGGCGTTGTCCTCCAGCACGCGCACGCTCCGGTGTTCCCGCAGTTGCACCAGGTCAGTGACCGGCGGTTTATCGAAGGTGGAATAGGTGTGAAACGCCCAACGGCTGTCGGGAGAAAACACATACCCGTGCGAGCCGGGTTGGTCCGGCGGCGTCAACCGCTCGGGCGTGCCGGTTCCATCCAGGCGCGCGCGGTAAAGGTAGCGTTGCGTCGCGTTGGTCGGCGAGGCAAAATAATAGAACCATCCGTTCTTGTCATCCACCTGGCCGCGCGCGATGAGGTCGCTGCCCGCCGGGGTAATCGGTGTCAGGCCCGAACCGTCCCGCGAGACGACATAGGCGCGCCGCCAGCCGTCCCGCTCACTGATGATGACCAAGGCCTGGCCGCCGCGAATCCACTCCAGCCCTCCGTTCTCCATATCCACCCAGGCGGGATCGGTT
>CAIQIC010000178.1 GCA_903871765.1 uncultured Lentisphaerota bacterium | reverse complement strand
TCCGTGCTAGGCGCAGCCTTCTCGGTCTTGAGAGAGTTGTAAGCCTGAGAAATAGCGCCGGTGTCGTCGTCGAGAACTTGAGCCCCTGAAGCGGAACAAACTAAATGCCCGTTGTTGTCGCGTCTGTAAACAGGCTGCCCTTTCACATCATAGCCGATGTTGTGAATCCGAGCCATAAACACATCTTCTGCCTCGGCCGGCAGCTTCTGCAGAAGAAGGAGGGAAGTCTTGATTCCTGTCCCGTAAGGAACAAAGGCCTCCTGCGGTATGGAAACAACGCCCAAGACTTTCGCTACAGAACGAATCCAATATCTGATGTGGCTATTGGAAATGTTCTGCAGCAGTCCCTCTGGCAATACAATCGCCAATCGCCCACCCGGACGCAGCAGTCGCATGCATTTCTCGATAAACAGTATTTCGGGTGATTGTCCCGCTAATACCTGATTGGTTGCTTCCCATCCGTTGCTTGTTGCCTTGTTCCATCTCCGAGCAAGGAGATACGACTTCAGAATCTGTTGATCTTCAACCTTCCCTTTACTACCGAAGGGTGGATTGGTAAGCACAACATCAACCGATCCGGTTAGTTGCTCATGTTCCAAGAGCGCGTTCGCACAAGAAATCTCTGTCCCTTTCCCACCCTCGAAGGCGAGGCGGATAGAGGCAGACAGAGCAACATCAGGGTTGAATTCGATTCCGCGAAGATGTGCCGTTATGTAGGAAGCTTTATCGAATCGTTTATTATACCGGGCAAGGTACGAGAGAGTTTGAATCAGAAAGCCACCACTGCCACATGCCGGGTCAATGACTGTTTCATCCGGTGTCGGAGCAATCATCTCAACGGCGAGCTTCACTACCGGATGAGGTGTAAAATACTCGCCCCGGTCGCCGCGCTGATGACGATAGACAAATGATTGAAACGCTTCCCCCTTGATATCGCCCGGCGTTCTCGTAAGGCTGATGGACTGAAGTCGCCCGACTACGAACGCAAGTGTCAGCGTCTTCAGCTTCAGGTTCTCATCAGTGAAGAACATCGAGTGCTCGCTGCGAACGGCATGAAAGAGCCTGTTGAGACGTTGCTCAAACCCGCTCGCAGCGTGGGATAGAATACTCTTATGTTCATTCGATGTGATTCCGAATTGTAACCCATCATGAGCATTGTGTTGCTCATCGTAAAGCTTCATCACCAAGAGCTTCACCATCTCGTGGAAGATCTTGTCCTTCAACATCCCTTCATTCGCATAGATATTGTTATGGCATTCGTCGAAAACTGCAGAAAGGTTTAACGAAGGCCTTAGATCTTGGTAGCGTGGCAAGCTTTGCGGAAGCATGCTGCTTTCTGAATAGAGGAGTAGCTGCTCCTTGATCATCCACTTGTTATCGGATGTTTTCTTAGGAGTCGTCCGCGGTTTCTGTTGTCTATTCTGCTTCTTCATTATCAATCACCAAGTAACGATTATCGATCTGCATGTCCTTTTCCTCAACACTGTCTTCCGGGTCCAGCGTTTTGAAAACCTCGTTGAAATCCTCATACCAATCTTCCGTAATGCACAACGCCGGTTTCCCTTGCGCGTCGGTGAAAACAAAACCCATGATGTAGTTTTGCTGAAGGTGATTTGCGTCGTCACCGGAGGACTCCAGATTCTGCGGGTTGACAAAGACGAAATTGTGTTCTGGATACCGCAGAACGATGTCAATTGCGACGACATTGAACTCGTCCTTGCGGGGTGTTGCCTGTGTCCTCTCGCTTGCGCCTGACGTGCCCGAGACAAAGTGCGTCTCCAAAACCTTCACCTTCGACATAACATAAGCCAAGCGCTGTGCAATCATCTCGTTGATCTCATCTCGTCTAAATTTGCGCAACGCTGCGATAGCACGTGCCTTTTCAGTATCTTTCGTCGGCTTGAATTTCTGAATTTCTTCATATTCGTAGAGGGTGGAGGCGTAATCGCTACGGAACATGGGCAGGTGTGCATCAATCCAATCGACAATCTGTTTCTCGACATCCTTCCGCCGAGTGATCCACGGAATCTTGTCGGCGTGGTCAACGAGGAAGCATTTCAATTTTTCGTAGTTGTATAGCCGGTGCCATTTTTCCGAATTCGATTTCACCCCCTTAGATTCCAAGACGTACCAATGTTTGGCGTCCCGTTTTCGGAAATAGAAATCACCGCGATGGCGGGCGTGTTTCTTCCCCTCCCACTTCTCCCGGATGCGCTTGATTTCAAGTCCGCACTCGCTTTCCAGTTTTCTTTTCAGGAGAAGTTCGGTGATCGAACCACTCACATATCCTTGAGCATTTGGGCTGTGTTTCAACGCTTCAAGGAAGACCTCAAGACTTGTCTTGAACACCCGGCTCACAAACCGCTTCAGTTTTTCGAAGATTGTCATCTGAGAGGCTCCGGTAAGCGAGAACTGCGTGAGATTTGCATTTTCATCAGTTCACCTTCGTTACGAGATTCGCCCAAATCGAGTTCGCGCCACGCTTCGGGGATGGCGGCGCGGGCTTGCGAACGGCGGTCGCGGCTGCGGTATTCTTTGCGGGCGGTGTCGAGCGCTTCGCCGGAGACGACACGTTCATACGCCAGATACCGGCGCAGGATGTCGGCGGCCTCGGCGGGTGGGCGTTCCAAGAGGTCGAGCTTGTACACGCGGCGGTCTTCGTAGCTGCATTGTTCGGCCGGCAGGTAGAAGATCCAGGTGCGGCCATTGGGCAGGACGATGCCTTGGGAGACGGCCTGCTCGTTCTGAAACCGGCCTTGGCGCAGGCGGGCGATGATGTCGGTCAGTTGTAATTCAAACGACATGGAAAATAAAATACTCCTGGCAGCGATACATGACAAGCGCTTAGATGTCAGGACATTGCGCGGTTGCCGCGCCGGAGGGGCGGGCTCACTCATGCCGCAGGGCGTCGATCGGATGGAGGTTCGCGGCGCGGATGGCCGGGTACAGGCCGAAGACGATGCCGATGAGCACACTGATGCCGAACGACAGCGCCAACCCGTACAACGGCACCTGCGTGGGCAGGCCGGAGAGCCGGCTGATCGCCAGCGGAATGAGAAAGCCCACGCCGATGCCGATCACGCCGCCCAGGCCGGACAGCACCACGGTCTCGATCAGAAACTGCATGACGATCTGCCCGCGCCGGGCGCCGATGGCGCGGCGGATGCCGATCTCGCGCGTGCGCTCGGTGACCGAGGCCAGCATGATGTTCATGATCCCGATGCCGCCGACCAGCAGGCTGATGCCGGCAATCGAACCGAGGACGATGTTGAACGTGCGCTTGGTGGCCTCGGCCTGGCGCAGCAGCGTGAGCGGGATGCTGATCTTGACGTCCGTTTTCTTGTGGAACCGCTGCAGCATGGCCTCGAGGGCGCGAGCCACCTCCTCGACGTACTGCTCCTCCGTCACCTCGACCAGGATCTGGTGCAACTCCACCTGCTCCAGCTCGCGCGTGCCGCTGGTGCGGTAGGTAATGCGCCGGCCGTAGCGCGACAGGCTGGCGCTGAGGGGGATGTACACATCCACATTCTGGTCGGGCGCCTGCACAGCGCCGCCGGCTTCGGCGCTGGCGACAATCCCGATGACCTCGAACACGCTCCCCCCGAGCCGTATTTTCTGCCCGAGCACGCTTTTGGTGGCCAGCAGGCGCCGCGCGCCGCGTTCGGTCAGGATGCACACCATGTTGCTTTGATCGTCGTCGTTGGGGCCGAGGATGCGGCCGGCGATCACCGGACGGCGGACGAGCGTGAACCAGTCGGGCGTCGTGCCGACGACCCGCAGTTCGAGGCTGCGCTCCCCCAGCGCGGCCATTTTGCGGATCAGGCGGACGGGCACCACCCGCTGGATCCACGCGATGGTTTCGCGAATCCGCAGAAAATCGTCCTCCAGCAGCCCGTACACGGACATGAAGCTGTTCCGGTTCGGTTGTCCGCCCTCGTCCGCCACCGGCTTGACGGAGGTCAGGATGATGTTGCGGCTGCCGAGGCGGCGGATCTGGTCGAGGGCCTGCCGGCTCGCGCCCTCGCCCACGGCCAGCATGGCAATGACGCTGGCCACGCCGAAAATCACACCCAGCATGGTCAGCAACGACCGCAGCTTGTGCAGCATCAGGTCCTTGATGCCCAACCGCACATCACGCCAGCCATGGGTTTTCCACATGTCAGGCGCCCTCCTCGACGCGGTCCACCCGGCCGTCGCTCATGTGCAGCCGGGCCTGCGCATAGGCGGCCAGGCGCGATTCGTGCGTGACCATGACGATGGTTTTGCCGGCCGCGTTACAACGGACCAGGAGTTCCATGATCTGCCGGCCGGTCTTGCTGTCCAGGTTGCCGGTGGGTTCGTCGGCGAGAATGATAACCGGATCGTTGGCCAGGGCGCGGGCGATGGCGACGCGCTGCTGCTGGCCGCCGGACAATTGCGCGGGCCGGTGATCGAGCCGGTCGGACAGGCCGACGAGCTCCGCCAACTCCAGCGCGCGCCGGTTGCCGGTCGCGCTGTCGCGATCGAGATAAAACATCGGCAACTCGATATTCTCGCGGACCGTGAGCTGCGGAATCAGGTTGAAACTTTGGAAGATGAAACCGATGCGCCGCAGGCGGAGCGCGCTGAGGGCGTTGTCGTCCAGCCCGGCCACGTCGCGGTTTTCCAGCAGGTAGCGGCCGGCGGTCGGCTTGTCCAAGCAGCCCAGCAGGTTCATCAGCGTGCTTTTGCCGGAGCCGCTCGCGCCCATGACGGCCAGGAAACGACCCGGCGAAATGGCCAGGGAGACGTCGTCCAACGCGCGCACTTCGTGATCGCCCATCCGGTAGATTTTTTCGACGTGTTCGAACCGGATGATGGTTTCCGGATCCACGGGCGGCTGCTGGGGGATGAGGGGCGGCATGCGGTACAACCCGGTCAGGCATCGCCGGCTTTGCCGGGCGGGGCGGTTTTGGCTTTGGCCGGCGGCTGGGCCCGCGAGCGGGCCTCCTTGGCCGACCCCTCGTCCTCCACCGACGCCAGGGGCAGGGGCGGATTGAGGAGCACTTTTTCACCGGGCTTCAGCCCGCTCAGGATGCGGATCATGCGGTTGTTGTCCAACCCCACCTCCACCGGCCGCTCCAGCGGCCCGCCGGGCGTCATCACGAACACCGTCGGCCGGCCCTTGATCCGCAGCACCGACTGCACCGGCACGAAGACCGCCTGGTCATACTCCTCGATGATGATTTCGGCCTGGCAGCCCATGCCCGGCCGCAGTTCGCCCGACGCGGCGTCGAATGTCACCGTGCAGGTGTAGAGCTTGAGATCGGGGTTCAGCCAGGCGTCCACCGCGTCGGGCATCACGCCGATTTTTTCCAGTTGGCCCCAGAAGATGCGGTTGGGCAGCACATCCACCTTGAGGCGCACGGGCAAGCCGGCGCGGAGCTTGGTCAGGCTGGCCTCCTGGATCTTGACCTCCGCGATCATGGACGCCGCGGTCGGAATGTAGATCAGGTCCTGGCGCTCGTACACATCCAGTCCGGCGCGCAACGGCTCCATCTGTCCGCGCCGGGGCCCGGCGGTGGACGCATACACCACCAGGCCGTCGGTTGGCGCCAGGATCCGGCATTTGGCGATTTGATCCACGATATGGTCGAGCTTGGTTTTTTGCCGTTCATATTCCTGCTTCCTGGCCCGGAGATCCGTCTCGGCGCGCGTTTGGTCGGCCACGGCCTTGCGCTTGGCCCGTTCCACCGCCAGCCCGGTTTGGTTGATATCGCTGCGCAATTTGGTCATCTTCTGGACGGAAGCATACTCCTTCAGCACCGTCAGGGCCCGCAGGGCCAACTGGAGGTCGAGTTCGCATTTCTTCACCGCCAGTTCATCCGCCTGCAGCTCCATGCGCGTGACATAGCCGTCCTTGGCCAGTTTGCGCGACCACTCGAGCTTGTCGCCGACCCGCTGCATCTCCTCGCGCGCCAGCGTGATCTGGGCCTCCAGCTTCTGGATTTCCTGGGGGAGCTCGCCCTGTTCGTACTTGACCAGCTCCAGCCCGGCAAACTGGGCGTCCACGGCGGTCTGATCCAGCGCGGCTTGGTTCTGATTCAAGACCAGCGCCAGGTTTTCCCGGGCCTGGATGACGGCGGACTCGGCGTTTTCCACCAGGATCTGCTGCTCCGCCTGGCGCTTCTGGAAATCGCTGGCGTCCAATTCCACCAGCAGGTCGTCTTTCCTGACCGTCTTGCCCTCCTCGATCAGCGAGATGATAGTATTGCGGCCTTCGACCTCGTTGCGCACCACGACTTTGTCGCGGCTCTGGATGGTACCGACTTCCGTGATGTTAATGGCCAGCGGGCCGCTCTGCACGACGCCCACCGGCACGTCCTCCGCATCGGGCCCATGCCGCAGATGCCCGACCACCGCCCAGAGCGTCAGCAGCAGCACTCCGCCCAGGAGCGCCCGCAGCCACCAGGGCCAACGCCGCCAAGCGCGCAGCCACCGGGCGTCAAGGACTGTTTTCAACTGTATATTCACGCCACAACCCTTCCTCGTTCACATCCAGCACTTCCATGTCACGCTGCAACTGCAGTTCCACCACCCGGCAGTTGACCAGCGCGGCATTCACGGCGTTCTGGGCCAGCACCAGCGAATCCTGCGCATCGAGCACGTCGCGCATCTGGGCCCGGCCGGCCTGCAGGAACCACTGCGTGCTCTCGACCCGGCGCCGGGCCAGGCGCAACGCCTCGGCCTGGATCAGGTAAGTGGCGCGGGCGTTCTGCAGGTTGCGCAGGGAGAGCCGCACGTCCAGCTTGACCTGGTCCTCCGTTTCCTGCTGCGCCCGCACCGCTTGGTCCAGCGCGATCAGGCTCGCGCGGTACGCGTTCCGTTCCGCCGTGCGCTCCCACGGCAGGTCCAGTTCCAGCGCCGCCTGGTAGTTGCCGGACGCCGGACTGAACCGCGCGTTCGCCTGGGTGGCGGACGACAGCGACCGGCTTTCCCCGACCTTGGCGGTCGTGGTGAGTTTGAGATCCGCCCGCAGCGCGTCGCGCGCCACCACCACGGCCCGCTGTGCATCCTCCACCTGGCTGCGTGCGGCCTGCAAATCCAGGCGCCGCGCCAGCGCCAGCGGCAACGCCCGCTCC
>CAIQIC010000177.1 GCA_903871765.1 uncultured Lentisphaerota bacterium | reverse complement strand
GAGAACATCGGTCACATCGGCGGTGTCGCGTTTTTCCTGCAGTTTTTTGTAGATGGTCTCGATGTTGTCGTGGCGCTCCGCATAGGCAAAGGCGCTCGGCTCCATCAGCAGCGCCTTGAAGCGGATAAACACCTGCCGCGCCATGATCTCGAACCGGCGTTTCGCCTCGTCCGAGGTATAGAGCGCATCCACGGCATCCCGCAGCGCCTCGATCCGGGCGAAGCCGGTCGCGCTGTGCAATCGGACCGGGTCGAAACCGAGGGCCAGCAGGTGGCTTTCGGCGGCCTCGATCGCCTGGAGAAACGCTGCCACCAACTCCTCGATCGGGGCCACGATGGCGCCGCCGATGCCGTCCTCCTCCTCACCGAGGGCATATTGCGCGAGCGCCTCGCGCAGACTCTTGAGCATGCCGTTGTAGTCCACGATGACCCCACAGTCCTTGCCGGGATAGACGCGGTTGGCGCGGGCGATGGCCTGCATGAGGCTGTGGGCCTTCATCGGCTTGTCGATATAGAGCGTTGCCAGGCACTCCACGTCGAAGCCGGTCAGCCACATGGCGCACACGATGGCAATGCGGAAGGGATGCTGCGGGTCCTTGAAGGCGTCGTCCATGGCCACCCGTTTGCCATCGGGCGTCTGGAAGCCGGTTTTCATCACTGCACGGTGCGGAATGATATCGAAGTCCCATTTTTTGAAGTCGCGGACCTCGTTCTGCGCCTGGCTGATGATGATCTCGATGATCGTGCTTTCCATCCACAGAACCTGCGCTCGAAGCTTATCGAGTTCCTTGACGAGGCGCTCCCGTGCGTCGGGATCGGCGGCGGCTGCCAGCGCCTTTTCTCCGGCAGGGATGAGCGCCTTCACTTGGGCGAGTTTGGCCTTCCAGCGCGGCTCGATCCGTTGAAACATCCGGGCGCAGGTGATCTTGTCTATGCACAAGAACATCGATTTTCCCGTCTGCCAACGGGTGGAGCAGTGCTCGACGAAATCGGCCGCCAGCTTGTCGAGGCGATCGTCGGCCGTGATCACCTCGTAGTCCTTGCCGAGGAGCTTCTCTAGGAGCGCGGTCTGGTCCGGGTCGAGTTCGGCCTTTTCGACCGCCTCAGCGATCCTGTTGTTCAGATCGAGCCGGGCGAGCCCCAGCTTCTCGCCGCGGTTTTCGTAGATCAGCTTGACGGTGGAGTGGTCCTCTTCGGAGCGTTTGAAGTCATAGCGCGAGATGTAATCCCCGAAGATGCGGCGGGTCAGCTCGTCGTGCTTGAAAAGCGGCGTTCCCGTGAAGCCGAGGAACGCGGCATTGGGCAGGGCGAGCCGCATGTTCAGCGCAAATTTCCCTGCCTGGGTCCGGTGCGCCTCGTCCGAAACGACGATGATGTCATCCCGATTGCTGTAAGGTTCAGTGACCGGTTGATTGAACTTGTGGATGAGGCTGAAGACATATCGGGGATTGCCCTTCAAGATCTCCTGCAGCTCCTTGCCCGAACCGGCCCGCGGGGTCTTCTCGTCAGTTACCCCGCATCCGATGAAGGTGCGCCAGATCTGGTCGTCCAGATCCTCGCGGTCGGTCATGACCAGAAAGGTGAAGTTGCCTGGAATGCAGCGGCGGACCTTCTCGGCGAAAAAAGCCATCGAATAGGACTTCCCGCTGCCCTGCGTGTGCCAGAAAACGCCCAGCCGGCCCAGGTCCGGGTGCGCCCGCTCGATGAGCGGAAACATGACGCCGCCCTCCCGGGACGAGTCCGCTTTCCCAAGACCCACCTCGGCCGCCAAGGGCAACGCCATCTCCTCCTCAGTCGCGGGTTTTGCCTTCGGATGCCTTTCCGGGATCATCCGGTAAACGGAACGTTCCGTAAGCCGTTCGGGATAGAGTCTCTTCAACTCCTCCTGCCGCCGGACGGAGGCCAAGGCGTTATTCACCCCCAGGACCTGATGATTGCGTGCGACGATCTTCCGCGTCCCCCCCGCCCGGCTGTCGTCGAAGAGGATGAAGTTTTCGACCAGATCAAGGAGCCGTTCCTGGTTCAGCATCCCGTCGAGAAGCGCCTCGGCGTCCACGCGTCCCTTGTCCTTCTCCTTGTTGCGCTTCCATTCGACGAAATGCTCCAACTTGCTCGTGATCGACCCGTAGCAGGCCTTGTCCCCATTGCTCACTACGAGAAAGGCGTTGTGATGGAAGGTGTGCGGAACGACGTTGGGATCCAGATACCAGGTCAGGTTGTTGTCGAATCCAGCCCGGATGTTCCTGTACACCGCCTTGAGTTCGATGAACACCAGGGGCAGGCCGTTGACAAAGCAGACCAGATCGGCGCGGGTGTTGTAGTGGGGCACGCGCAGGCCCTGAAGTTTGAGCTCGCGGACGGCGAGGAAGCGGTTGTTGGGCTGCCCGTCCGCTCCCCTTCCGTTGCCGAAATCGATCACGCGGGCGTGGGCATGGCGCTCTTCGCCCGATCCGTCCCGCCATTCGACGGGCACACCGCCCCGGATGAAGCCGTAGAACTCCCGGTTGTGCTGCAATAGAGACCGGGCAAAGTCCACGTGCGTGAGTTTCTCGACGGCCTGTTCGCGGGCCGATGCCGGCAGGTCCGGGTTGAGCCGCGCCAAGGCCGCCCGGAGATCCCGGCCGAGAACCGCCTCCCGCTCGCTGTTTCTTCCCAGCGTCCCCTCCGGTCCGAAGGTCTCTGTGTTGTAGGTGTAAACGCTCTCCCATCCGAGGTGATCATGCAGGTGGTCGGCAAACGTCTTCTGAACCAACCGGTCTTCGCTGTTGATGTCGGTGATCATGGTTTCTCACCTGATGATGGCAGCCACATCCTTCACGATCCTGAAGGCCCGCTCCAGGTCGAATTCCCGAAAATCCTTTTCGCGCAGCACCGTTTTTAATTCCCTGTCGAGCTGGTGACGAAGCGCAGCGAACCGTTCCGGAGACACATCAACCGGTTCGTTGCCTGGTACGGCGAGCTTTTGCCTGACCAGCTCCGTCATGGCTGTTTCCAGCGGCAGAAACCCCCGTTTCCGCACGGCATAATCGATATCGTAGAAATCCCGGATCGCCGCCTCGCGCCTCGACAAAGCCGCCCGCAGCTTTTCGGCCATCGTCTCGTTCCAGGAAAGGCATGGCACCGGTATGGCCGGCGTTATCGGTTTGCCCGACACGGGATTGATGAGGAGCGTCTGGGCATTGCCGATCAACACTTGCGTCAGGAGCGGCTCGCGCAACCCCGCCTCGATCTTGACCATCTCCTCTTGCTGGTTGATCATCGATGTATAACCAACGACCGCGACATATTGGGTCGAATTGTTTGCACCCGTAAGCGGCTTGACGATCCGGAAGGCTTCCAGTTTACCCGGAAGTTGAGAGACGGCCCCTTTGAGCCCTTCCGCCAGGCGGCGGCGTTCGGATCGGGAGGCGGAATGTGGCGTCGGGATGACGAAGTCCAGATCCTCGCTGAGACGGTAGAAGCCGGCGTGAACCTTTGCCAGACACGTCCCGCCCTTGAACACGAGTGAACCGTCCGCTGCCGACAGATAGCCCAACAGCAGGGTGCAGAAGTAATCCTTTTCGATCAGGCGGGGGAGAAACCGGGTTTCCGCCGCCGTAAAGCGAACCGTCTCCCCAAAGCGGTCGGCATCTTCATGAATTCGCGGCAATGATGGCGGTTCAGGTCCGGTCATTCAGTACAACCCCCCAGCGGCGGTTGAGCTTTCCCCGTTTTGGTTTTGTGGGTATCCACGGGATCAGACCCGTGGACGGCGCCAAGACCTTTTCCAGCTTCCGCAACAGACCCGTCTCCATACCTTGCATCTCCAGCAGCGCCCCGATCCGCCGGATTGTCCCCTTGTCGCCGTAGCGCAAGGCGACGTCCACCAGCTCTGCCACGCCGACACGACCGGCAGCCAATTCTCCCCGAATCCAATCATAGCCGCGGGGCAGAGTGTTGAAACGGGACCAGTCGTACACCGCATCCACCAATGTCCGTACCCGCGACCCGTAGACGGCTGGCTGCCCCTCCACGGTTTGCATCTCCTCCGTCTCGCCCAGCCTTTCGTCCGCCACCTTGATCAAGGTCAGTTCAATCACTCCGATGGTCCGGTCACCGGAGATCCGGTTGTTGTAAGCATAGACCCGGTTGGGAATCTGATCGTCAAAGCCATATCGGTTGAAGGCGTTTGGCCCGCAAATCTGGTAACGCCCCTTCCTGTCTCCGATGAGCGCGTTCAACGCGAGGGTCTCATCCGGAGTCCAGGAACCGCCGAGAGGAAGCCGTGCCGGCACAAGATAGAAACCGGGGCGGACCCGCGCAATCAACCCCCCGCGCGCCATCCGGCGGAACAGCTCCCGCTCCTGCTCGCGGCTCAGTTGCAACGGGTCCGTCAGCTCGCCGGTTTTGACCGTCTGACGCTTGCGCATCTGCAGATAGGCCAGCATCTGCATTTCCTGTTTTCCCAGATTCACTTTCATGTGTGCATTGTATTTCATTCAGATGGTTTGTCAAGCCATCTGTGCAAAATAGAATTCTGGTCATCCTATACGACAATCTCTCCGCTCATCAGGCGCGGCAGCAGCAGGTCGCGGCCAGCGCGGAGTTGTTGGTTTTGGAGGTGTAGAACTCGAAGCTGCTCATCGCAGGGACGCGTCAGCTCTTCGAAGGATTGCTTCAGGCGCCCGCTGGGACGACCTGCATCTGCTGATCGGCGTCATCTCCCATGTCCCGGCGCTCAAGGAGCGTATCGGCACGCAGATCCAGGTCACTCCCGGAACCGGCGGGCGCAGCAGCCTGACCGGCCCCGGCT
>CAIQIC010000176.1 GCA_903871765.1 uncultured Lentisphaerota bacterium | reverse complement strand
AGAACGACCGCGACCTGAAGTTCTTCGATACCGTGCTGGCGACACTGAAGCAAGACTACCAGGTTGATGCGAAGCGGATCTACGCCACGGGTCACTCCAACGGCGGCGGCTTCACCTACTTGCTGTGGTCGGCGCGGGGGGACGTCTTCGCGGCGGTCGCGCCGTGCGCGGCGGCGGCCATGATGGGGGACTCGTCGGACGTGCTGCCGGCCGCGGCGGGCCGCTGGGCGGAGGCGGTCAGGCGGTCCCTGAAGAACCTCAAGCCCAAGCCCGTGCTGCACATGGCCGGCGAAACGGATCCGCTGGTGCGGTTCGAGTGGCAGCAACGGACGATCGCCGGGCTGCGGAAGCTCAATGGCTGCGGCGAGGGCCGGCCCTGGGGGCCGCATTGCACTCTGTACCCGTCCCCGACCGGCACGCCAGTGGTAACCTACATTCATCCGGGGGGCCACCAATTCCCGGCCGACGTGCCGTCGGTGATCGTGAAGTTTTTCAAAGAACACCCGCCGCCGTGATCGGGCCTGCACGGATAAATGAAAGCTGCGGATTTCGCGGATCATGCGGAAGAAGAGGGCCTGAAGGACAACGACGGTTGTCGATGATTTCGTGGGTTGGCATATTCTATTCCCGTGGAGTTAATATTTCAGTCTCACGACCGGTTTCCCCGCTTGGATGCTGAAGCAACAGGCTCTCTCGCAAGAGTAGCCAGGGTGGTCGTATGTCCGTTTCATAAACTCATTCCTCGCTGGCTTTGCTCCGCGCGTCAACGCCGGGATGAAAGCCGAACAGGCGCAGCTTCGCCGCCACATGGCCTTCGCGCCCAATGGCGACCGTACGGTCAGAAACGCTGACGCGCGCAAGCAAAGTCAGTTCTGAAGTATATTCAAAACTGCCGGCTGCCGCTCGCTTGGCGCCATGCCCCACCCCGGTTATTTCGTGGAAAACGTGCCCATATTATATGGGCAGCGGAAAATACCACCTGATTTTCCGGGCAAGTCTGACTCTGACCTGCGTTTCATCCTGCACGGATGGCCTCAACAGAAATTAATCCGTTGTGGCCGGCGGGGCGGCGTGCTACATTTTTGTCGTATGAAGGAGTTGCTGATCGCCCTGGCCCAGGTGAACTTCGGCGTCGGCGCGCTGAACGCCAACGCAGACCGGATGTTGCGCGCGGCTGCCGCGGCGGCCGCTCAGGGCGCGGGGTTGATTGTCTTTCCGGAGATGGCGCTGTCGGGCTATCCGCCGGAGGACCTGGTTCTGAAGCGCCATTTCCTGGCGGACGGCGAGGCGCAACTGGCCCGGCTGGCGCGCGAGCTGCCCTTGGAGCCGGCGGTGATCGTGGGCTGTCCGCGGGCGGAGGGCGACGTGATATACAACACCGCCGTGGTGTTCCGCGGGGGGCGGATCGCGGCGACCTACCGGAAGATGCTGCTGCCAAACTACGGCGTATTCGACGAAAAACGCGTCTTCGCACCCGGCACGCGGGCGCTGGTGCTGGATCTGGATGGGTGGCGGATCGGCCTGCACATCTGCGAGGATTCCTGGGTGCTCAATGGCGCGCCTTGCCGCCGGCAACGGCAGGCGGCGCCGGATCTGCTGGTCAACATCTCGGCTTCCCCGTATCACCGCGGCAAGCTGCAGCAGCGCGAGGCGGTGTTGGGCCGCGTGGCCGCCCACGTCGGCGCTCCGGTGGCCTATTGCAATCTCGTGGGCGGCCAGGATGAGCTGGTGTTCGACGGCGCCAGCCTGGCGCTGACGCCCGACGGTCGCGTCCTGGCGTGCGCCCGGCAATGCGCGGAAGACCTGCTGTGGGTCGCCCTGCCCCCGCAGGCCCGCCCGTCCGCTGCGGCGCGGCCGGCGCCGGCCGACCTGGTGGAGGAAGTGGCGCTCGGGGCGCTGCCGGCCCGGACAGCCGCTGCGCCGCCGCTCCGCGTGACGCCGCCGCTGGAGGACCTGGCGGAAGTGTACGCCGCGCTGGAACTCGGCTTGCGCGATTATGTGGACAAGAACCGCTTTCAAGAGACCATCGTTTCGCTCAGCGGCGGGATTGACTCCGCGCTGGTCGCCACCCTGGCGGTGGACGCGCTGGGCGCGCCGCGGGTCCATGGGGTGACGCTGCCCTCGCGCTTCTCGTCCGCGGCGACCTTGGATGACGCCCTGCGGCTGGTCAAGCAACTGGGCGTGGACTGCCGGACCATCGCCATGGAGCGCCTGCATCAGGCCTTCCTGGAGGAGCTGGCGCCGGTCTGGCCGGGCCGCGAACCTGATGCGACGGAGGAAAACCTCCAGGCCCGCATCCGCGGCACGATCGTCATGGCGCTGTCCAACAAATTCGGCTGGCTGGTGCTGACCACCGGGAACAAGAGCGAAATCGCCACCGGATACTGCACGCTCTACGGCGACATGGCCGGGGGCTTTGCCGTGCTCAAGGACGTGCCTAAGACGCTGGTCTTCGAGCTGGCGCGCTGGCGCAACCGGCAGGGCCCGCCGCCGATCCCGGAATCCATCATCGCCCGCCCGCCCAGCGCCGAGCTGCGCCCTGGCCAGCAGGACAGCGACTCGCTGCCGCCCTACGACGTGCTGGATTCGATCCTGGAATGCTATATCGAACGGGATTGGTCCGCCGAGCAGATCATCGCCGTGAGCGGCGAGGCCGCCACCGTGCGGCGCGTCATCGCCCTCGTGGATCGGAGCGAATACAAGCGGCGGCAGGGCGCGCCCGGCATCAAGATCACCCCGCGGGCGTTCAGCCGCGACCGCCGCATGCCGATCACCAACCTGTACAATGAGCAGCTTGTCCGACCACCTGCCAACGAGGAAGTGTCATGAACGCCATGTCCAGCAAACCGGAAGACCAACGCCGGATCCAGGAGCTCCCCCTGCTCTACCGCGTCAGCCAGATTCTCGACCAGAGCCTCGACATGCGCGAGGTCGTCAGCCCCGTGCTGGAGTCACTGGCGGAATACCTGGACATGAAATTCGCCACGCTGACCCTGCTGAACCGCAAGACCGGCGACATCCTGATCGAGGCGGCGCACGGCCTGTCGCCGCAGCAGGCCCGGCGCGGGCGGTACAAGCTCGGCGAGGGGGTCACCGGCCAGGTGGTGCTGACCGGCAAGCCGATGATCATCGCCAAGACCAGCGAGTCGCCGTTGTTTCTCGACCGGACCAGCCGCGGCAAACGGCCCGACACATCGTTCATCTGCGTGCCCATCAAGGTGGAGCAGGAGGTGGTCGGCGCCTTGAGCGTGGACCGGTCCCATGCCGCCGCGGAGGTCCTGGGCGAGGATGCCCGCCTGCTGGAGATCCTGGCCTCGATGATCGCGCAGGCGGTCCGGCTGCGCCGCACGGCCCAGGAGGAGCAGGAGCGGCTGTCCGCGGAGAACGAGCGGCTGCGCGCGGAATTGCGCGAGCGCTTCCGCCCGTCGAACATTGTGGGCAACTCGCACGAGATGCAGATGGTCTACGACCAGATCGCGCAGGTCTGCAAGAGCGCCGCCACCGTCCTGATCCTCGGCGAGACGGGCACGGGCAAGGAGCTGGTGGCCCAGGCGATCCATTACAACAGCGACCGGGCCAACAAGCCGTTCATCAAGGCGCACTGCGCCGCGCTCCCGGAAAGCGTGATCGAGAGCGAGCTGTTCGGTCATGAGAAGGGCGCCTTCACCGGCGCCATCGGCGAGCGCAAGGGCCGCTTCGAGCTGGCCAGCGGCGGCACGCTGTTCCTCGACGAGATCGGCGATATTCCGCTCGCCATCCAGATCAAGCTGCTGCGCGTGCTGCAGGAGCGCGAGTTCGAACGCGTCGGCGGCACCAGCACCATCAAGGTCAATGTCCGCCTGATCACCGCCACCAACCGCGACCTGCAGGCGCTGGTCCAGCAGGGCAAATTCCGCGAGGACCTCTTCTATCGGCTGCACGTGTTCCCCATCTATGTGCCGGCCCTGCGTAAACGCAAGGCGGACATCGTCCTGCTGGCGGATTATTTCCTGGAAAAATACGCCAGGCAGAACCACAAGCCGGTGCGGCGGCTGTCCAGCGCGGTGATTGACATGCTGATGAGCTACCACTGGCCGGGCAACGTACGGGAACTGGAGAATTGCCTTGAACGCGCCGTGCTGGTGGCCGAGGGCGACGTGATCCACCCCTACCACCTGCCCCCCACCCTCCAGACCGCCGAGGCCTCCGGCGTGGTTACGCCGGGGAACCTGAAGGGCCTGGTGGACGCCTACGAGCGCGACCTGATCTGCGACGCGTTGAAATCCGCGCGCGGCAACATCGCCCGGGCCGCCCGTGCTCTGGGAAGCACGCAGCGTATCCTCGGCTACAAAATCAACCAGTTCCGGATCGACATCAAGAAATACAAGGCTTGAAGCGGCTTCAACTCCCATTTGCCTTTCCAGCCCAATCATGGCATCGTCTCCGCCATGCATGCTTTGCTTCAGGTCTGTCCCTTCGGATGGGTGCTGGCACCGTCCGAATGGCGCTTTGGTATCCATTCATTGAAACTGCGGCGCTGCCTGGATGGTGAACAATCTGAAGATTGTTGGAGGGCCTGATGCCCGATAAAGCCGTGTGGCAGATAGATGTGGAAAAATTGGCGCAGGAGCTTCTCGCCAAGACGCGCACCGCGCAGACCGAAGAAGACGTCAAGATGCGCGTGGAGCCCCTGTTGCGTCGCGCGTTTCAGCAAATTGGCGTAGACATCAATATCGTCGCCTACGAGAAGACCACCAAGTTAACGGCCAAGCGGATGGATGCCGTCTATGGATACTTGATCATTGAATACAAAGGTCCGTCCAAGCTGGCCTCCCGCGCGGCGGTGCAGAGTGCGGAAAAGCAGTTGCAGGGATATCTGGAAGAAGAAGCCCAAGGCCATGGTGCGCAGGCGGAGGCTTTTCTTGAAAAAGCCGTGGGCGTGGCCATGGATGACCGGCGGATCCTGTTCGCGCGCTACAGCAAAACCGCCCGTTTGCTTTCAACGCCGGTGCCCGTGGGCTTCGAGCAGGGCGATTTATTTCCCGAGGTGTCGCCGCAGCGCGGGTTTCATTTCCAAGGCCCCTATCCGCTGTCGGCCGGTAGCTTGGCGTGCCTGCTGGTCTATGTCCGGTCCGCCGGCCGCCGGCCCCTGACCGCTGCCGACCTGGCGACGGTCTTCGGCCCGAGCCATGAGGTGGCCCGCCTGCTGGTCTCCGAACTGTACTCGGCCGCCATGCGCGGCCAGCGACGAAGCCTGCTGCCGCGCGTCGCCACGTT
>CAIQIC010000175.1 GCA_903871765.1 uncultured Lentisphaerota bacterium | reverse complement strand
GGCAGGTGCAGACGCACCTGCAGGCCGGCTTCCTCGATGCGCAGGCGGTGCGGATCGAGAAACGCCGGCAGCCACGCGGTCAGCTCCAGCAGCTCGACGGCGTAGGCGCGGCGGTTCTGCTCCAGTCGGCCGAAATCGAGCATATTGTTCACCAACCGCGTCAGTCGCGCGCATTCCGTCACCATCACCTCGAGGTAGTGCTGCCGCTTCTCCGGCTCGCGCACGCGACCCTCGCGGAGGAGTTCGGCGTACATGCGCAGCGTGGTCAGCGGCGTTTTGAGTTCGTGGGAGACGTTGGCGACGAAGTTGGTCTTCTGGCGTGCCTCGCGCGTCTGACGGCCCGCCTCCCGCAGCAGCAGAATGCCGCCGGCGAGGATGGCGGTCAGCAGCGTCAGCACCAGCAGGCTGGATACCAGTCGGAACCCGCCCCAGGCGATACCCGCCGCCGGGCCGCCAGCGGTGAACAAGGCGATCTGCCAGTGCGGCAGCACCGGATTCAGCGTGGCGGCGGCGACGGGTTGCCGGGTGTCGCGCACCTCCCAGCCGCCGCTCTGGTGGACCACGTTGCCCGCACCGTCGAGCAGCGTCCAGGCGCGGTCCGTGCCGTTCTCCCGCGGGAAAGCTTGCGTCAAGCGCGACAGCAGCGTCATGGTCTCCACTTCCACGCCGCACACAACATCGCCCTGTTCCACCCAGCCAAGCAGATAGAGCTGGTCGCCCTCGAACCAGGGAATCCATCCACGCCGCCCGGCGGCCGGCGCGGGTTCCGCGCGCAACGCCTGCGCGGCGCGCTGCAGTTCCATGCGCGGCGAGGCCGGGGCGGGCGCGCCCTCCACCGCGCCGGCGCGCAGCAGGGGCTCCAGCCGCTCGGCGAACAGATGACCATAGCGCTGGACGAACCGTTTTTCCTCCGCCGTGGCGGGAGCCGCCGGGTCCGGATACTCCATCCGGCGGGTCGCGCGGCGCCAGACGAATACGTTACGAACAAGCGGATTGCCTTTTTCCCAATCCGGCAGCCGGCGGTGGAGATCCTCGCCGCGGAGCGCCGCCAGCCGGTTGAGCAGTTCGTCCTGCACCCCCTGCACCGCCAGCAGCACGTCGTCCGCCAGGCTTTGCGCGCGCGTCTGCAGGGCCTTCTGCGCCTCGGCCGCCAGCCGGCTCTCCTCGCGGCGCAGGAGGCTGAAGGCCAGCGCCCCGATGGCCAGCGTGGCGCCGACCAGCAGCGCCAAGCCGACCCGCAAACTGGAAGGTTTCCATACCATGGTGATAGCGATCATGGCCTTTTCGTATTCTACAACCGCTCAACGTGAGGGGATAAACCGCTCGCACCTGTAGGTCACTGTCTTGGACTCGCTGGGTTTCAAAGTGATATGCCAGTTGACGGTTCCGCTACGTTCCAGCAGTTTCAGGTTTGTGGTGTCCAGAACGATCTTGGCATCGTCCGATGCGGTCAGGGGCTTTCCCTGAAGACGCAGGTCGACGATAAGGTCTGCCGGCTTTTTGCCGTAGTTGCGCAGGATCAATTCTCCATCGAGTGTGACAAGGTCCAGGAAGAAATCGCTGGAGGGTTGGTGCGCCTTGAGTTTGCGATCAACTTCAGTCTCCTTTTGGTCATGGGAGATATTGATGGCCGTAGTGACGGGCAATTCCCCCTTACCGCCTTTCGGAACGTACTTCAGCAGATCTTCACTCAGGGCATTTCCGTCGCTGGTTGCCAGACATGGCCCCGTAGTCCACGGCGTGTCAGTATTATTGTGGAGCACGAGGAAGTGTTCGATCTCGTTCGGTGGCGACCAGCGGTACACATGGCCATACTTGATCTGCTTTACGAACAGCGTGACAATGGCTTTCTCGCCCTGTCGCAAGGTCAGATCCTTCCGCGTGTAGAGGGTGAAGTCGCTGGCTCCCGCACCCTCCCACTGTGGCAGGTTGCCCGTTGCCTCCTTGAGATCACGGCCGCCCGCCGGCACCGGTTGATCTACAACTCCGAACTGGTCGGCTCGGACGTCGCGGGCGATGGCGGCCCGGTTGACCATCTGTGACATCACCTCGCGTGGTGCGACAGCCGCCCCGATAGTCCGTATGACCTGTCCCACGGCGACGGGCGCAAGAAAGTCGGTATGCAAGAAATGCGGCACACCCACGACGAAGTTCACATCGCAATGAACAAGGTCCTCCGCCTCGTTGACCAGCGTTCCGCGGAGCGTCAGCTCCGCCGTCTCTTCATCGCGGAGCGTCAGCGTATATTCTGGAATCCACGTTATACCCTTGCGCAGGTAGGCCATGCCCAGGATCGTTTCCTCCGGCACCTTGCCTCCGTCAGCACCCACATGGACTCGCAGTGGTTTTTCAAGCACCTGCAGTTTCTTGATTCCAGCCACTGGCACGGCAAAGCTATTGCTGTCAGCTTGAAGCACAACGTATTCTGGTCCCACGGATACGAGTTGACCAGCCGCTGTTCGCTCACTCCCCTGCTGGCGGTAGGTAAGCTGCAGTTTCAAAAACTTACAGGACTCGAGACGGATGCGTTTTGATGCGGCATCCTGAGGAGCGTCCAGGCCATCGAAGACAACGACCTCCCCCGGGCCAGTCCCCACAATATCGACGGTTTCCGCCTTGGCATGCGAGTAAACCGCCAACGTGCCAAACGACGCTGGCGGCACATACTCGGCAACGCACCACCCATCGCGCAGCGAAACCTTGCCTTGCCTCAAAAAGAACCCCAGACCGTTCTTGAACACCGTAACCGACGTGACCTTTGGGTTCCATCGGTATGGGCTATCCTTTTCCTCTTCCGCCCTCCCGAGCTGTGCAACGCCAAGAACCGTGACCATCATAAGCGCAACAGACATCGTATGTTTCATCTTCGAACGCTCCTTTCTGCCGGCGACCTTCGTCCGACGGGCTTCCAACTGCCCATCACTTTATCGGACGGGGCCGTCCAAGACAATCCTTTGCCGGGTTACGTGCCGCCATTCGGGCTGCTCCGGGAGCGGAACCGGTAACGGTTTCGGGCGCGTTAACACGTTCCGCTCCGGGGCTGCATCGCTCAGATCCACCCATAAGGCGAAGAACGGGGATCACTGGTTCGCCTGCTGGTTGCGCTGTTGGTAGCTGTCGGTGACGGCCGCCTTGCGTCCGGCAGGGCTGAAACCGGACTGCTCGACGCTCTCCGCTGCTGGGGCCGTGGCGTTTACTTCCTTCTCCAGCCGCGCGTCCCGGATGCCGTAGGCCGCCATCTGGGCCTCCACGGCCTTGCCCGCTGCGCGCAGCTTGTCGCCGGCCGCTTTGTAATCGCCCTTGTCCGACAGCCGGACGGCTTCGTCCTTGGCCTCGGCCAGCGCGTTGATGGCGACATCCCGCTGTACGGCGACGTTGACCGAGCGTGTGACGTCGTGTTCGCGATCGCTGAACTGCACGCAGGCGGTCGCCTCGGAGCGCTCCGGGCGGCGGCTGAGCAGGTTTTCGTAGGCGCAACGCGCGGTGGCCACCGGCTGGGTGACGCTGGGCCGGCCGGCCGGCACTTCGACTTCCACCAGCGCGTACTTTTCCTGCCCGCCGTAGAGCTGGTTCAGCCGGATTTCCACCGTACGGTCGCCTAGGCGCCCATCGCGCCCGATGATCCGCAGGGGCCGGACACCGTCGGCGAACTCGATCTGGAGGACCACCTCCCGCGCGAAGACGCTTAGCACGTCGCCCAGTTCCGCGGCGAAGATCCGCGGCAGGTCGGCGCTGGACTCCACGAAGTATGTGTTGCCGTCGCTCTGCTGCGCCAGCCGCGTCATCAGATCCTCGTTGTAGTCCGTGCCCACGCCGATCGTCGTCACCGCGATATGCTCTTTCATCAGTGCCGCGCCAAGGCGGCCGAGATCCTCCGGCTGCCGCGGGCCGACGTTGGCCTGGCCGTCGGAGAGCAGCAGGATGCGGTGCACGTAATGGTCCCCGAGGTGTTTGCGGACTTCCGCCGCGCCCTGGCTGACGCCGCTGAACAGCGCCGTGTTGCCCCGCGCGCGGATTTCGCGGATGCGCGATTCGATCCATTCCGTGTTCGACGCGCTCTGCGGCGGCACGATGGTCTCGACCTCATGGTCGAAAATCACGAGCGAGAAGCGATCCCGCTCGCTCAGCCGGCGCAGCGCTTCGATGGCCGCCTGCTTCGCCTTTTCCAGCTTCTGGTCGCTGCCCATGGAGCCCGACCGATCCAGCACGATGGCCAGATTGATCGGCGGGCGCTCGGCTTTGATCCGTATCGTTGGCGCATCCAGCGATACCTTGACGATGGCGCGCTGGCTGGCGCCCGCCGGCAGTATGCCGCGATCCAACTCCACCCGGCAGACGACCTTTTCCGTCTTGGCGGCCGCGGCGCGGCCGGCCGGCAGGAACCCGGTCACCAGGGCCAGTCCCGCCACGATCCATAAACCCTTCTTCATGTTCTCTTCCTTCGCTTGACTGTTTTCTCGCATCGGCGGACGCACACGCGTCCTTTTTCCGCGCGCAGTAGAACAAAAGGCGCGGCGGGAGTTGTCATGGCGGAGCAAAATGATTGTAAAAACTTTGTCAAAAGCCAGGAGGCTGTCCAGGCCATGGGCACTGGTCATTTGTCAGTAGTCGGTTGTCAGTTATCAGAAGTCAGGATTCAGAAGACAGCATACGGCGATTTTTTTCGGCGCCAAACCATTGCTTGAAAAGGCCAGGCGGGGCTGACGACCCGCGTGCCGGCCGGCCATCGCGCGTCCTATTGTGCCAGTGGTACGGTCTGACCACAGGGTTTCTACCCTCGGCTTCATGGAGGCGACGAAAAGGTAGGGCGGCACAGCCTGTGCCGCCGTTGTAGCAGCGGCGTCCCGCCGCATGTTCGCTGCGGCAGATGCTCGCGACTTCGCGCCTGCGGGGACAGCCCGCTGACTGGTACGGTTACATTTGGTGCCAGGGTGCGCTGGCGGAGTGGGGGCTTGAGACGCGGCGCGTTGCCCCTCGGTTACATGTTACGCCCGCCCTCACGGCTGCTGTTTTATTTTCTGAGGATGGCGCAATTCCAGACAATGTTGACAAAGACGAACCAAAGAGCTGATGCGAGGGCAAGCCAACCGACGATTCTTTCACCAATCCCCACCGCCGTAACCCATGCGTAAAGGCCCCAGAAAATGGGTACTATCGAAATGATCAGAACCGCAACTTCAAACGAGTCTTCTCCAGATAACGCGATACGTAGGGCCTCAAACACGGCTGATACGGCCAAGGTCACGGCAAGACGAATTGGCCACCCATACCTCTTGCCCGTTTTATTTGGCTCATTCATTAGGTAGTGTCCAGATTATTTCGCACATTGGGTAGGCCGTTCTCATCGGTAGCTGGCAGTTGATCTGTTTGTTTGGCCCAAGGGGTACCCCTTGGGCCAAAAAGTTTACGCCGCCTGGTC
>CAIQIC010000174.1 GCA_903871765.1 uncultured Lentisphaerota bacterium | reverse complement strand
CGATGGCCGCGCAAGGAGATGTGCTGCGTCTGACCCTGCCCGAAGGCGAGCCGTGGTCTGCGCTGGATACCGTCATCGAATTGACGATCAAACGGTGAAATGGAAATTCCGCGGACTGGACCAAGGCTTCGGGTTGCCATCTCAGACCCCGGTGCGGAAGCGCTGCCGGTACCGGGAGGGGGAGACGCCGTTGAATGTTTTGAAGAACCGGCTGAAGTGGAACTCGCTCGAAAAACGCAACTTGTCGGCGATCTTCTTGACCTTCAGGTCGGTGTTGAGGACCAGTTGAATGGCTTCCTGGTTGAGGCGCCGGTGGATGTATTCCTTGGGGCTGAGACCGATGCTGGCGGAGAAGGCGGTGGAAAAGGCGTGCGCAGTCGTACCGTAGGTCTTCGCAAATCCGCGACGCGCAGGTTCGCGCCGAGGCCCTCCTCCAGCCGCGCAAAACGTGTTCGAACCGCGCATGCGTCTCGAGGTGCCGGCCCACCAGCGTGTTCAGGTCCGGCACCACCACCGCCATCCAACTCTCGACCTTCGCGTCAGCCCCGCCGCGAGCGCCGCGCTCTCCTGCGGGGCCTCTGCGACCCCCTCCTACCTCTGTGAACCACTGTGGTTCAATGCTGCGCTGCTTTAATCAGAATCAGCCGTGGCGCGCCTGTGTAATAATTGCCGCATAACATGTAGGAAATGTCGCCAAGCTGCGCTTTGCACGGTATCGGTTTTCAAGTAAGGTACACACGTGATGGCGACAAAAACTGTGGCAGTGGACGTGGAAGGACTACAAACCCCGCCGCATCGCCAACAGTGGCTGAGCACGGAAAGGTTGGGCGCTGGTTGAAGACGATCATGCGGCCACGGCGGCCTGATGTGGAATCCAGAGTAATTTCATCATGTGTTCAGTAAAGGCTTGGTTAGGGTGTTTCTGTTTAGTCCTTGCGTCGCGCTGCCTGGCTGCGGATACGGCGATCGTGGTTGCGCCGGATGCGTCCGCGCTGGTCACGCTGGCCGCACGCGAAGTGCAGCGCTATGTGTATGTGCGTACCGGCGAGCGGCTGCCGGTGCGTGCGGCGGCGACCCCGGGACAGGCTGTCATCCGTTTGCTGAAGGACGCGGGCCTGGGCGCGCAGGCGTATCGCCTGCAGACGGTAAGCCGTGCGGCCCAAGGCCGGACCCTGACGCTGGCCGGGGGCAGCGATGTGGCGGTGCTGTATGCGGCCTACCATTATGCCGAGACGCTGGGCGTGCGCTTTTACCTGCATGGTGACGTGCTGCCCGATCGGCAGATCCGGTTCGTGCTGCCGGAGCTCGACGAAACTCACACGCCGTTGTTCGCGACACGCGGGATTCTGCCGTTCCACGACTTTACCGAGGGCCCGGATTGGTGGGAAGGCGATGACTACAAGGCGCATTTTACCCAGTTGGCCAAGATGCGGATGAACCTCATGGCCCTGCATTGCTACCCTGAAAGTGGGGTCGGGCCTGAGCCGTTAGTCTGGATCGGACATCCGGCCGATGTGGATGCTGCCGGGAAGGTTTCGTTCAGTTCACCATCGCTCTGGGCCAGCACCAGGGGCGGCGCCTGGGGTTATGCGGCCATGCCGACGCGCGATTTCGCGTCTGGCGCCGGCCGTCTGTTTGCGGAGGACGACTTCGGTCCCTCGGTTACGCGCGGGCAGCGGCCCAGACCGAAGACCCCGGAAGGTTGCAACGAGGTGTTTGAACGTGCGTCCGGCTTGTT
>CAIQIC010000173.1 GCA_903871765.1 uncultured Lentisphaerota bacterium | reverse complement strand
GCTGAAACTCATCCCGCCCGAGGCCAAGATCTCCGCCATCGGCCTCAACACCGCGGTGACGTCGATTTTCACGGCGATCGCACCCATGCTCAGCGGCGTCGCGATCACCTGGGCGCTGCACCGCGGCACGGATGCGATGACGGTCTATCACTGGGCCTTCGCCCTCCAGATCCTGCCGGCCCTGTTGTCCGCCCTGCTGCTGCTGCGCGTGCAGGAACCCAAGGCCAGCCCGCTTTCCACTGTCTTTGGCGCCATGCGCAACATCCGCACCCTAGGTGCCATGCTGGGCCTGACTTTCCTCGCCAACTATGTATTCGTTAAGCCGGTGAAAAAAGACGGATCATGATTCCACGCATCCATACGCTGACCGGCAACCTCCTGTGGGAAAAAACATTCACCTTTGCCTCCTGGGAGTCCGGCCACACGCAGCGGGCGCAGGCGGATTTTTTTCAAGTCGGCGGCAAGGGCATCAATGTCTCGAGGATGCTCAACCGCCTCGGCGCGCCGACCACCGCGCTCTTCTTTCCCGGCGGCACGACCGGCGCCGAATGTGAGGCGTGGGTGCGCGCCCAGGGGGTCGCCTGCCAGACATTTCCCCTGGCGGCGCCCACCCGCGCCGGCCTGGCCGTGCGCACGCCGGGCCGGCCGGAAACAACCTTTCTTGGTCCTGACGTGCCGCTGGAAGCATCCGCGGTGCGCGCCTGCGCCGGCTACCTCGACACCTGCGCGGCGGGCGATGTGCTGGCGGTTTGTGGAAGCGTGCCGGGTTGGAACTTGCCGGACAGCGAACCGCTGCGGGAGGCGATCAGCCGCTGGCTGGCGCGCGGACCAGTCGTGGCCGACACCTACGGCCCGCCGCTCGCCTGGTTGAGCGAACGCCCGCTGGCCTGGGTGAAAGTCAACCGGATCGAGTTCGACACGCTGTTCGCGGAAGAGGAGCGAAAGCAGTCGCTGACGGAGCGGCTGGTGAAGGCCCTCGCCCGCTGGCCGGTCCGCGCCTGGATTGTGACAGACGGGCCGCGGCCGGTCTGGCTCGCCGAGCGCGGGGGAGTTCCAGCCGGCGTCACCCCGCCGGCAGTGGCCGAAGTTTCCTCCACCGGTTCGGGCGATGTGTTGCATGCCTGCCTGCTTCACGCGGTCTTTCATCACCGGCAGCCGCTGCCGGCCGCGCTCCGCCTTGCCCTTCCATACGCCGCCGCCAATGCCGCGCATCCCACGGTGGCTGACTTCCCCCTGAACAATCTTCCCCCCTTCGGGTCAATCGCCTAGTCTGGTCTCGTTCGCCGCAAGATTTACGGTCGACCTCCGCTTCCTCCCGCCATGAAGAAAGGCATTCTCATCGTCCTGGCCGGCGTTCTGTTGCTGCTCGCCATGGTCTACGGTTACCGGGAGTACCAGGCCGATCTGGTGCGCAAGGAGGCGGAACTCCGGGCCGCTGACGAGCGGGCTTACGACGAGGCCCGCCGCGAGGACGCCGCCCGCAATACGACGGGGGCGGCCGAGGCCCGCCGGCTGGCCGAACTCAAGGCGCGGCAGGAACTCGCCGAGGCGGAACAGAATCTTGCCCGGCTGCGCGCGTGGCAGGCTGATGCTGAGGCCGCCCGCCAGGCCGCCGAGGAGGACGCCCGGCGTCTCGCCGCGGCGCACGAGCGTCTGCGGCATGAAAGGGAAGCCGCCGAGATCGAAGCCCGCCGGAACGGCGAAATGCGCGACAAGGAGGCGGCCGAAGCCGAGGCCCGCCGGCAGGCTGCGCTCAAACAGGGCGAGAAGCGCGACCTCGCCGACCGCGAAGCCAAGCGCGTCGCCGCCTTGAAGCGCCAGCAGGAACTCGAAGCCGAGAAGCTCCGCCGGCAATCGATTGAACCGATCGATTACCGGCGCCGCGAGCAGTACTCCCTCGGCATCGGCCTCTACGGCGACCAGCTGCGAGGAACCAAGCAACTGACGAGTCCAGTGCCACTGAGATAGACGGCGTCCTCCGTTCCGGAATCGGCATCGAATCAAGGCGCCTCAGCGGTAGCGATACAGCGTGACCCGCTGGATACCCTTCATGCTCGGGCCGAACAGCGCAGGGTGGCCGGCGTCCTCGTGGAGTCTCGCGAGCACCAGATTCTGATCGCCGGTGTCATCGCCGGCCAGCCGGCGTCCGGGTACCCAGCGCCCGCCCACGAAGACGCCTTCCTCCACGGTCGCCAGCCCGACGAACTCGGGGCCGGGCGTGTCTGGCGAAAAAATGACGTTCACACCGTTGCCGGCCGCATAAAATTCATCCGGCCCCGTCGCGATGAAAATCGCGGCCGCCGAGGGAAACGGTTCCTGCGGCACCGGCGATCCCGGCAGCACGCGCGGTTTCCGGAACGATGCTTCGAGCGT
>CAIQIC010000172.1 GCA_903871765.1 uncultured Lentisphaerota bacterium | reverse complement strand
TATGCCGCCACGATCCGTCCCCGCAGGTCCAAGGATAAGGTTTTCATGCCCCGATCTTACCACACCCTTGGCTGAGTGGCTACAGTATTATTTAAAATGCTCTAGATTACGCCATCAGCGAAACGCCAAGGAGTTGGACCCGTGCCGAAAGCGGATTTTCAACCTTCAGTCGCGTTTGGGTGAGCAGCGCACCGATGGTGGCGTCATAGGTCTGCCGCCACATGGGCCAAGGCAGCTCGGCCGGGTTCGCCGGCAAATGCGTTGCTTTGAATTGGCCGGAGCGCAGTATTTCCAAATCCCATTCGTCGGAAAGAACGCGAACCTGCCCTTGCTGATCAATCTGGACGATTTTGACTTCCCGGTGTGTGTGCTTGGCTTCCGCTTCGATCGTTAGCAGCGCGCGCAGCACCAGCACGGGTTGGGTATTGCCGTTAGAGGGGAGCAAGGCAACCTCGCCGCGAAAACCGGAGTTCTGGTGAAACGACAGCAATGCATCAATAAGCGGATGGCCGATGCCCATCAACTCAACCTTGCGCTTGCGCATGGCGATTTGACGGTCAAAGGTCACCGCTTCATATCGGGCGGCTATGCCGCGGATGTTCTGCACTTCTGCCGGCACTTCCACCCTGAATGCTTCGTCATTCGGAAGGACGGCTCCGCCGAGTCGCAAAATTCCGTGTTCAGCCCATTCCTTGAGATCGCTTAACGTCACACGGCCTTCGATTTGCAGGTAGTCTTGCAGATTGAACGCAGTCAGGTCTTGCGTCAGTGCCGTCACGGCCTCGCAGGCTTCCCTGGCATTCTTAAGCGCCTCCTCGATTTCGCGTTCCGTGCGCTTAAAGTCCTTATCCACAAGCGCTTTCATATAGAGTTCCTGGTAATTCGGCGAGGAACCCAGGAAACCCAGGATCTGCGAACGGAAATCTTCGCGCGGTTGCCCGGTTGCGGGATCGATCTTGCCGATGGTTCGCGCGATGTCGCCCAGCTTCTGATCCAGCATGCCGTAAATGCGCTCTTCCACGGTATCGCGCGCCACGAGGTTGTAGACCTGACACGTATCCTGCTGGCCGTAGCGGTGGATGCGCCCGATGCGCTGTTCAACGGCCATGGGATTCCAGGGCAGGTCGTAATTGAACAGGATGCGGCCGACCTGCAGGTTGATACCTTCGCCGCCGGCCGACGTGCTGATGAGGAACCGCGCTCCGTCGGCAGCCCAGAACCGCTCGACCGCCGCGATTTTTTCATCCAGGGGACCGCCCCGGATGACGGCGATCTTCTCAATGCCGTAGGTCTTGGCCAGCTCCTCGCGCAGGAAGGCCAGCGTTTCCAGGTACTGCGTGAAGATCACGAAGCGCTCGTCTTGGCTCTGCCGGCGGAGTTCGTCAATCGCGCGCGTCAACGTGACGAATTTCCGGTCGGCGCCATCCGGCACCAACTTGATCAGATCCCGGGCCTTGTCGGCCTCATCGGGGATGTTGGCGTCCGCGAAAACCCCTTCGTCACCCTCCTCGTCGCCATCCAAGGCCCAGGAAGTATCTTCCTGCATGCTTCGTGTGACCCGCTGCCGGATCACGTTCACCAACGCATCCGCATCGGTGCTTTCCCCGAGATCGCGCCGCGTTTCGACGATCTGTCCCGCGAGCGCGCGAATCTCATCCTGGAGATTCAGGATCTTCTCGGCCAGTGAGGATCCCGAATGCGCTGTTTGTTGTAGGTCAGGCATTCCTGCCTGACCCGGTCGGGCAAGAATGCCCGACCTACTTGAAGCTTTCTTGCGTTTCTGTTCGAGTTCCAGCATGTGGCGCATGAGCAGCACCATGAGCCGCCGCCGCAAAGCCTGCTTGATTGCACGGGGGCTGGAGGACATGATCTTCTGGAACGTGGCCATGACAAAGCCGATGGCCCGTTGCCTGGAGGTGGTCCGTTTCTCGCCGATGCCCGCGGCGTTATAGCCTTCCCGCAGGTATTCGGTCAGCCGGTCGTAGAACAACCGCTCGCGGGCGGCTTGGTCGAAAATCTGCGACTGCACCTGCCGCCGCATGAAGATCGGCTCGCCGCGCGAATTGGTCACTTCCCGCTTCGTGCGGCGGAACATGATCCGATTCAGCAAGCCCCGATGCAGTTCAATGGATTCGGGCGAATCGAAGAGGTGTTCATCGAGCAGCGATATGAGCGACCAGAATTGGAAGGCATCGCCTTGATGCGGCGTGGCGCTGAGGAACAGGTAGTCGCGGGTATGCGACCGTAACGCATCGGCCAGCCGGTAGTTCTGCGTCGCCTGAACCTTGCTGCCGTACCGGGTCCGGCTGAGATGGTGGGCTTCGTCGAAGATGATCATGTCCCAGCGCGGCGCCGCCAGCAGCCGATCCATGCGCACGGTGCGCTTCAGCGCGTCAATCGAGGCAATGACGCGGTTGTGCATCTCCCAGGACGCCGCGCCGTAGTCCATAAAATCCAGGCCGAGCACTTCAAAGGGCAGCCGGAAAGCATCCCGGAGTTCGTTTTGCCAGTTCTTAATCAATCCGGCGGGGCAGATGATCAGAATGCGTTGGGCTTCATTGCGCGCCACGAGTTCACGGATGATCATGCCCGCTTCGATGGTCTTTCCGAGGCCGACCTCGTCGGCGATCAGGAACCGCCGCCGGTCGGCGCGGACGATGTCGCGCGTCAGCAGAATCTGATGGGGCAGGAGGTCGGTCCGGCTGTTGGAAAGCTGGCCGCCCGTGTTGTGCAGCGGCAGTTGGAAAGCCAATTGCTTCAGCAGGAAATCCTCCGGGTTGTCCCAGTCGCCCCGCTGCGCGCGTTCCCAGATGTCGGGGACGAGCTCCAGCCGCTCAATCGGCAGCGTCTCGAGCCGCCGGCCGTTCTCCGCCTCGAACACCACGTCGGCCACATAGGCGCCGTAGCTCTCGGCCACGCGCAGGACGATGCCGACGCCCAGGTCCGGGCGGTTCTTGACCGTCACGCGCTGGTCAGGTCTGACTGAATATTCGGCGCTATTTTCCATGGCGTCGGCAAAGGCAGAAGTCAGAAGTAAGAAGGCAGAATGTTTGCGGCCATCTACATTTCATACTTCATCCTTCGACCTTCTTCCTTTCTTCACATTCCCGAACTGAGGTTGAAGCTGACGGGGTAGAACGGCTGACCGCCGGCGGGCGAACCAAAGACCAGATACAGTGGAATTCTTGCCGTCGGGTGCTCGATCCAGAGTTGATCGCCGGGAACGACTTTTGTGCGGACCACCATGGCGACAAACGTATTCAACCGCTGCAGTTTCTTGGCAGCCTTGGCCAGCATCCGATGAAACTCCCGGGCCATATCGTCCATTTTTGGACGGGCAGCCAGCAGAACGTCCTCGATGCCGTCCACGCGGACAAAATCGTTACGCGGCAAGGCAGGCGGGTCGTTTTGAACCGCCCGCAGAAAATCCAGAAAACCCATCCGCTGCGCTTTCTCCGCCCAGGGCAGCGCGGCGAGGTTGTGTTCTTCAACAAGGTAGTATTGCGCCATAGATCACCTTATTCTGGCGACGTCATCGCGTCAGTCCTGCTGTCTGCCGCCGCGGCTTTCTCCCGCCACTCGCGAATGGCCGCGACGAAGCGGTTCAGATCGACATTGTCTTTTTCCTTTTCAAGCTCGTTAATGTGAATCAAGTCATAGACATTGATCCAGCGCCCCTCAAGTTCCACCTCCAGAACCGGATTGATAACGTAATACCCCCGGCGAACACGCACGAAGAGTTTACGGTTGTAGGGATCAAGGCGGTTCACCTCGTTGCGGGCCAGGATCGCGCTCAGATACGTTCGTTGCCGCCGATGCGGAGGAATCACATGATCGGGAAACGGCTGGAGCGCATGCACAAAATCATGCGTCTGAAAGGCCGGGGTATCCCACTGGATCTTGACGCGCAGGATCTCCTGCAACACCGCCAGCATGGAGTGCATCAGGAAGAACTCCATGCGTTTGGCGTCCAGCTTGACCAGCCGCTGATCGATGCGCAGTTTCAGCGAAGAGGGCGCCAGGATGCCGTAGAGCCGACCGATGTGCCGCCGCGCATAATCCTCCGATAGATAGGCCTGACGCAGCGCGATTTGCAGGGGAGTCCGCCCCCAGTTGTCCGTCAACTGCGGGCTGGCCCCATTCTGGATGAGCCAACGAGCGAATTCTTCCAGGCCCAACTGCGCCGCAATCATCAGCGGCGTCTGATTGAGCGGATTGCGGAAATCAATGCTGTAGGTTTCTGTTTTCTGACAGATATCCTTCACGTTTCCGTTGCGATACGCGGCATAGTATTTGACGTCAATCGAGGCTTGATGCTGCTCCGGCTGCGCGGCGGCATTGAACTTGAGCGCCGCCAGGGCATCGAGCAGGTGTGGCACGTGGTGCACCACGGCATACTCGAACAACAGCAGCTTGGCTTGCCGGTTATAGCGCTGCGGATCCAACGCCTCGCGCTTGAGTTCATCCAGCGTATGCGGGGTGAGCACGCGCCACGGCACCGGCTTCTGCGCCAGGATCACCCGGCGGATTTCGTCCGCTTGTTCCTTCTTCCCTTGCAGTTCCAATTTGCGTGCTTCGGCCTTCCACTCCTCCGCCGATGAGGTCTGGGCTCGCGCCTTCGAGACGTCCTGCTTGACGGTCAACCCAAGCAGTTCGAACAGCCGGTGCGCGGGGTTGCGCTCCAGGATATGCAGGTTGCGCGCCGAGCGGGTGATGGCCACGTACAGCGAATTGACATAGAACTTATAGGCGTCCAGCGACTTGTCGCCCTTGTCCTTGGCGCGGGCATACGTCAGCGCCTCGCTCTGCAGGTCCGCCGGTGTCACGCCCTCGATGATAGCGTTGAATTCCTGTTGATGGGCGGATACGAAGTTGAGCAAGATCACGCTATCGTATTCCAGACCCTTGGCCTCCTGTATGGAGAATATCAAGGGCGTTTGAAAGATCCGGCGGGCTTCTGTTTTGTCCTCCGCGCGCATGACGATCACCGCCGTTCGCGCGGAGCGACCGGTCTGGGCATTCAACTCGCGGCGCACTTTTTCGCTGTCGGTGAAAAGCTCCACCTCCCCGGGATACCGGCTCACGGGGCGAACCAGATAGTTGCTCTCACGGTCAATGGAACCGAAGCGCGCATTCTTGACCAGGAGCAAACGGTTGGCCAGCGCGATGACCTGAGGTGAGTTCCGATAGTTGGCATCCAGCACCCGGATGATTTCCGCTCGACCCGGCGCGCGCCGCTCGTAGAAAAGGCTCTTAACCCGCGCCCAGGAGAAGAAGTTCGGATGCACGATCTGGTTGGCGTCGCCGCACAGAACGAAATTGTCCTCCGATCGCAGCGTCTTGAGCGCGAGGTCAAGCTGAACGTTGGTCAGGTCTTGAACTTCGTCAGCCACGACGAAGTCATACGCCGGACGAACTCGCGAGAGGTGCGCAAAGGCCGCCAGGTTGGGGTTATAGAAGCCCTCCGACCGAAGAAAGGCCAGATACTTCTCGAAGACACCGTACACGGCATCCCGGTCCTCCCGCAGAAAGATGGATTGGCGGACGCCCAGATTCAAATATTCCTCGCGGCTCAGAACAGGCCGGTCCACGACCGAACCGGTCAGCACGCCGTGGAATTCCTCGTACAGTTTGTGCGTGTCCCGCAAGGCGGGCGCCTGGTGGTCGTTGCGGCCAAAACGCGCCGCGAAAGCTCGGTATGTGATCGCCCGGCCCTCAGGAACATGGATGCTCTCGAGGAACTCGCCGTAGGACAGGAAATCCACGTTCTGCCGCTCATTGTCGTAACCGTTGGCGTAGTAAAGATTCCTGGCGTTTTCCGCCAGATAGGGCGAGAGCGTCACGTACAGTATGTCGCCTGAAAGCTGCTTGACCTTCTCGAGTGTCAGGACCGTCTTTCCGCTGCCCGCCGAGCCGATCAGAATCATCGGTGGTCGCGCCGCAAAGATATCGTTCTGTGCGTCGTCAAAGGACAGTATCTTGTCCAGCAAGTGAAAATGACGCAACTGGGGGTTTACGTACACCAACGGCGGCGCGTGGTCGCGGCCGAGCGCTTCAGGGACGGCCACCGTTTCGATCTTGTCTTCGTCAATCGCCGCCCCGTTGAGGAATCGCGATCGCGCGTAGGCATGGTTTCGAATGACTTCCAGCAGCAGGAGATACTTTTCGTCGCCGCACGCGGCAAAGCGAAACAGCAGCCGGTCGGCATCCGTCAGCTTGGCTCGATAAAAAGGTGTGCCGGTCAGTTTCTTGACGTCCGCGGCGCGGAAATCGCCTGCCCGCAGGAAAGTCTCGGCCCGGTCCACGTGCTCGGCCAAGCCTTCGGTGTCCATCTCGTTGTACCGCAATACCTTCATCAGGCGTCCTTCAATATGGCTGGCATTCCTGCCGGACGTTTAGTAATTCAACCATTCTTGGTTGACTGAATCGGACCGGCATGTCCGGCGGACTTATCGAACAACGTCTTTTCATCCATTACACGTGCTAACTCGTGCTCTGGAATTGTAACGCCACACAACGCGCCCAGTGAAAGGCCGTTGTGCCGCAATGAATTACGGAATGTTTCGTCGAAGAAAAATAACATTTCATCTCTCCAGATCACTTGGTTGATAAACCACGACACCTGTAATCGTTCTAAACGCCTGATCAGCCGATACAACGGCCGCACAGTTCAGCCGCCGGGCTACAGCAAGCAGCAGCGCGTCATTCGTCAGCAGGCCGAATCCCCGCTGGATGTTCATCGCCTCGATTATGTCCACCGTGGTGGCCGCTTCGATCCGCAGGCCCATCCCGAGGAACTCGCGGACCTGGGTCTCGTAGCGCGAGAGGCGGCGGACCAGTTCCGGGTGCTCGGAGAGGGCGCGGGCGGGGTTCGATTTCTGAATCCAGCCGTTTTCACGGGCTTCGATGAGCATGAGCGTATGCATCAACTCCGCCACCATCGGCATGGGCACGATGCCCAGGACTTCCCGCGAGGCGCATCGGCGCAAAAGCTGGACGGCTTCGGCTGACTTCTGCTGGTTGGCGTAGACCAGGATGTTGGTATCTATGACGACCCATTCGCCCGCGCGTATTTCTGAAAGCTTCATTGTGTGGCTCCTTGTAGGTCAGCCATTCCTGGCTGACCAAGTCGGGCAGGAATGCCCGACTTACTGCTCATGATGCCAGCATGTCCTCCTGCAGCAGGTCGTCAATTTCATGCCGGTCGAGCGCGCTGCCGTGCGAGCAGAACTTGTCGCAGGCGCGCAGGGCATCGCCACGCGCCACCTCTTCGTGCAGGTAGTTGATCATGGCGTCCTGAATAATGTCCGCCAGCGCCCGCCCTTCGCGCGCCGCACGCTCCTTGGCCTCGATCAGGACGTCGGTTTCCATGACGGTTCCGATTTTTCGTTTCATGTTCTTTTCTCCAGGTAAGTCAGCCATTCCTGGCTGACTGGGTCGGGCAAGAATGCCCGACCTACTCCTTCTCCAAAACAATCCACGGCGTGAGCATCTCCATCAGGGATAGGCCGCCATGACGATAAACCTTGTTGGCTGCGGGGCCTTGCAGCCGGTTCTTGATCCGGCCGCGGAGCATCGCGAGCCGCCTTTCATCGAAGACCTGCAGGCCCGGCTCATCGGCCCCGTTCGGCATGCGCTCGTCGGCGTTGAATAGCTTGAACCGGTCCTGATCCAGCCAGGCGCAGACCTCGTTCGGGCGCGTGGAGTCAAACCCCGCGCCAAAGAAAATGTAGCCGTGGTCGCTCGTGAAAGCCATTCTTGGGCCAGTTCCCGATTCAGGGCCAGGTGATAGACCAGCAGGAGCAAGTGTGATTTACCACTGCCTTTGTAACCTTCGAACAGGTAGAGCCCGGCACTGCGGGCCTTGTTCGTGAAGCGCTGGTGCAGGTTTTCAAGCACGAATCGGATATCGCTGGTCGGGTACGTGAGGTTCAGGAATTCCCGAGGCTTGGACTCCCAATGCTTTCCGCCCGCGTCGCGCAGGTTCTCGATATCGACAATGCCCTCTACGCCGTCACCCGACAGCACGTCTTTTCGAGGCCGCAGAATGTCCGCGAAGCTCATATATGACCTCCACTTTTCGCATTACTATACAGCATGTTTTATTTTCATCAATACGATAATAGATTTCTTGATATAAGCTAGAAAACTATATTTTAATTATAGCTTTTCAAATAAAATGATGAATGACAACGGATTACGTCGCCAGGCGCCGGCAGCGCCGGAGGTAGCGCAGCGCGTTGATCTGCCCTTCCAGTTCGCTGGCGCCGCGGAAGACCGGGTCATGCCAGCCTTCGATGTCCACCGCGCCGCGGTAGCCGCCGCGGCGCAGCGCGCGCAGGATTTCCGTCCAATCCAGCACGCCCAGGCCGGGGAAGCGGTGTACCGCTGCGGGCGTCGGCCCCAGCAGGCCCGCGCGGCGCAGGACGGCGCGCCGGAGTTGCGCGTCCTTGGCGTGCACGTGGAAAATTCTTTTCACCCAGCGCCGCAGTTGCGGCAGCGGATCGGCCAACTGGCACAGCGTGTGACTGGGGTCCCACTCCAGGCCCAGGTTCGGGGCCGGCACGGCGGCGAACATCCGCTCCCACGCCGCCGGATGGAACGCGATGTTGCGGTCGCCCGTCGTCCAGTTGCCGCCCATGGGACAATTCTCGAACGCCAGCCGCACGCCGCGTTCCGCCGCGCGCGCGGCCAGCGCGCCGAAAACTTTTTTGAACTGCGGCAAGCTGTCGTCCACCGACGCGCCCGGCACGCGGCCGGCAAAGCCCGCGACCACGTCCGTGCCGAACCAGGGCGCCATGTCAATCAGTTGCCGCCAGCAGCGGCGCGCCGCGCGGCCGGCCGCGTCCGGCGCCAGGGGGTTGCCGTAGAAGGACAACGCGCTGATGACCGCGCCGGACCCTGCCAGCGCGGCGCGCACATCGTCCGCCAGCCGGGACAGCTCCAACGTGAACGGCCGCGGCCCGAAGTTCAGCGCATAGCTTTCGAAACCGTGTGACCGCAGCCGCCGGATGGCCACCGCGCCCTCCTCGGCCCGGATCAGGGTCCCGAGGCGCGGGACG
>CAIQIC010000171.1 GCA_903871765.1 uncultured Lentisphaerota bacterium | reverse complement strand
CATACCTGTCAATCAACAAATAAAAATCACGCTACCCATTCCCCCGCCTGCTCGATGAAGGCTTGACAGTGGAGGAAGGCTTCGACGACCGCGGGATCGAACTGCGTGCCGCTGTAGCGGCGGATTTCATCGAGGGCTTGCGCGGGGGGCATCGGCTGGCGATACGGCCGCGTGGAGCGCATGGCGTCATAGGCGTCAATAACGGCAAAGATCCGCGCGCCAACCGGGATCTCCGGGCCGCGGAGACCGCGGGGATAGCCCGTGCCGTTCCAGCGTTCGTGGTGGGCGAGGACGATTTCGGCGGCCTTGCCCAGATAGGGGCTGGCGCAGACGATGTTGTAGCCGATTTCGGGATGGCGCTCGATGGTCTGTTTCTGCTCCGGCGTGAGGACCTTGCGCGTGAGGAGAATGTCGTCGGGGATCCCGCTTTTGCCGATGTCGTGGAGCAGCGCGCCGTGGCCCAGGTCCTCCAGCTCCTGCGGACTCAAGCCGACCTCGCGGCCCAGGATCAGGGCGAGCTTGCGCGCACGCTGGCTGTGCTGTCCGGTGGTGTGCTCCCGGGCGTCGAGCATGGCGACGAGGGCTTCGAGGGTGAATTCGTAGGATTGTTTGACCCGCGCGAGGGCTTCGGAAAGGGCGGCGCTTTTTTCGCGCACCATGTCTTCCAGATGCAACTGATAGCGGGCGTTGTCGTGGAGTAGTTTCTTGTACGTCAGGGCGCGCTCCACGACGGCGACGAGCTGGTCGCGGGGAAGCGGTTTTTGCACGAAGTCGTAGGCGCCATGGCGCAGGCTGGTGATGGCGTTGTCCACGGTGGCGTAACCGGTCATCATGATCTTGACGAGAAAGTGGTCCTTGCCCTCCAGGTGTTGCAGGAGCTCCAGGCCGCTTTCCTGGGCGATGACCAGGTCAATGAGGATGACGTCGTAGAAGCCGGGTTGCTGATCCAGGCGGGTCTGGGCGGCGGTGACGGAATACGCCACGGTGACGCTGTACTGATCCAGTTCCAACGCCCGCTGGATAAAACGGCAGACGAGTTTATCGTCGTCCACCACCAGGATGTGGCCCCGGGGGCCGGGGGTGTCGGCAGGGGGTGTGACGGCGGCCACCGGTGCGGCGGTGTCCGCCGCCGGGAGCTGCGGCTGCCGGACCAGTTCCGGCGACCAGATGCAGATGCCGTTGCGGCCGCCGCGCTTGGCCGCGTACAGCGCATAGTCGGCTTGTTGCCATAACTGGGGGATGCTGCGGGGCGGCGCGAGGCCGTAATTCACGGCGATGCCCAGCGAGCAGGTCAGACGCAGGCGCAGGGTTGATTCGCAAAACACATGCTGCCGGACGGCCGGGAGGAGGCGATCCCCGAAGGCTTGCGCGGCGCCCTCCTCGACCTTGGATAGAATGACCACAAACTCGTCGCCGCCGTACCGGCCGATGACGTCGGAGGCGCGGGCCACGCGCTGGATCAGCCGGGCGAACTCGCGGAGCACCTGATCGCCGGCGGGATGGCCATGCGTATCGTTGAGCTGCTTGAAGAGGTCAATATCAATCATGGCCACGCCCATGCGATAGCCATAGCGCTCGGCCATCTTCCAGGCGTGGTCCAGCTCCTTCTCCAGATGGCCCCGGTTGAACACGCCGGTGAGTGCGTCGCGAATGGCCAACTCGCGCGAGTGGTTCAGGGCGACCAGCACGGTGGAGAGTTGATTGGCGGCATGGTAGAGGAAGGAGATGTCCGGCGCGGTGAAGGCGTTGGGTTTGCTCGAGGCGAGGTTCAACAGCCCGCGCAACTGGCCGCTGACGATGATCGGCACGGTGAACGTGCTCTGGGCGGTTGCGGATCCGCGTGGGTCCGGCTTTTCGCCTTCGAGTTGAATGCGCAGGGACGCTTCCGCCAGCGGATGGCCGCTCAACAAGGCGTAATGCTCCAGCATGTCCCGCTTCATGCGCTCGATGAAGGCCTCGGCCACCGGCTCCTGGCTGTTCAGCAGCAGCACATTGTTGCCGCTCTCCAGGTTGAGGATGCCCACCGCCGAGGAGGGCAGCAGGCGGCCCAGCCCGGCGCCGAGTCCACGCAGGGCCTCCACCAGGCTCGCGCTGGTGATCGCCATCTCGCCGATGCTGCGCAATACGCTCAATTGATTCTGCGTGCGGTCCAACGCGCCGGCCAGCGGAGCCTCTCCCGCGCTGTTTTTATCCCGCACCTCGGCTTGGATTTCCGCCAGCAGTTTCGCCAGGTCGACCGGCTTGCTCAGGGCGCGGTGAATGCCCAGTTTGCGCAACGAAAGGAGGGCGGCCTCATCTAGAAAACCCGAGATGATCACGACCCCAAGCCACGGCCAGATTTTCAGCGCCTCCTGTAGAAACGCCAGGCCGTCCATCCCCTGCATCCGCAGATCCACCACCAGCACATCGAAGCCGCGCTGCAGTAAAATCTGCAATCCCTGCTGACCCTCCGTGGCGGTTTCCACCAAGCAACCGGCGGCGGCCAGAGTACGCTTGATCAGCAGGCGGATGGTGTCATCGTCATCCAGCACGAGCACGCGGATGGTCGGCGCGGCCACCGGCGGCTTGTCCTCCGGCCGAGCCGCCGGGGCCTGGCTGTGCTGTTGGTCGTGCTCGTTCATGCGCCAAGGAATGCTTCCCGAGTGGCCGGCTAACGGCTACCCGGCGACAGCATAGGGGAAAGGGCGCAGATGTCAACCGTCACGGCGCGCGCAGCAGGGCGAGTACGGCGTCGCGGTGCCGTTCCATCTGTGCACGGGTGCGCGCTTCGAGGTTGAGGCGGACGAGCGGCTCCGTGTTGGACGGGCGGACGTTGAACCACCAATCGGGGAATTCGATGCTGAGGCCGTCGAGTTCGATGACGCGGCCCCCGGCATAAGCCTGGCGGAGGCGCGCGATGGCGCGCGCGGGTTCGGCGACCGCGGAGTTGATTTCGCCGCTGGCCACATAGCGCTGGAGCGGCTGGATCAGCGCGGACAACGGACGGTCGGACCGGCTGACCAGGTTGGCGATGTACAGCGCGGCCAGAGCGGAGCTTTCGGTGAAATAGTTTTCGCGGAAGTAGTAATGGCCAGAGAGTTCGCCGGCAAACAGGGCGTTGGCCGCGCGCATCTGTTGTTTGATAAAGGCGTGGCCGACGCGGCACATCAGCGGCGTGCCGCCGCTCTCGGTGATGACCTCCTTGACGGCCCAACTGCTGCGGAGATCGTACAAAATGACGCCCTTTTGCCGCCGGAGCAGATCCTGGGCGATCAGCGCCGTGATCATGTCCATGGGGACAAAGCGGCCCTGCTCATCGAGGAAGCCGGCGCGATCCGCGTCGCCGTCGAAGGCGATGCCGAAATCAAAGGCACTCCGGCGCATCATCGCGGCGAGGTCGTCCAGGGTGTCGAGCTTGAGCGGGTTGGCTTCGTGGTGGGGAAAGGTGCCGTCGAGTTGGTCGTACAACGGTTCGATCTGGACGAGGCCGGCCAGCACCCGCCCTTCATAGATCCCCATGGCATTGGCGTAGTCAATTGCGATCCGGAGCGGCCGGCGAAGGTCGGCCAGGGCGCGGATGTGCGTTACGTAGCCGGGGGCGATGTCGTGGCGGCTGATGGCGCCCGGCTGGGCGGCGGGCGGATCGAAGGCGCCGGACTGCACCAGCCGCTCCAGGTCCTGGATGCCGGTGGCGCCGCTGATCGGGATGGCCTGCGCGCGGCAGAGCTTGAAGCCGTTCCATTCGCCCGGATTATGCGAGGCGGTGATCATCACGCTGGCGTCGGCGCCGAGCCGGCCGTTGGCGAAGTAGGACATGGGCGTGGAGCACAGCCCCAGGTCAGTCACTGCCGCGCCCTGCAGCGTGAGGCCGCGGGCCAGCTCGCGGAACAGCGGTTCGGAATGCGGCCGCATATCCCGGCCGACGACGACCCGCCGGGGCTTGAGCAGCGTGGCCAGCGCGCGGCCGAGCTTGAACGCCAGCTCGTCGGTCAGGTCCTTGCCGTACACGCCGCGGATGTCATACGCCTTGAAAATGCCCGCCATGATGCTCCCTGCTGGTTTGCGTTGCTGCCGATGCCCGCGCGAAAATAGACGGAATCGCGCGCCAATTCAAGCCCGCAGCGCCAATTTACGAAGTTGTAGTCGCGCCGTTGTTCGGATACGTTGTCCGCCGTGGCGCGCTGCTTCGCGCCAGGACCAACCGGAGCAAGCACATGATGAACCGCAGAGATTATCTCAAGAGCATGGTCGCGGCCGCCGGGGCCGTGGCCTCCGGCGCGCTGGTCGGCCGGTCCGAAGACCAGCCGGCGGCCGCCGCCAACGCCGGCCCGGCCGCGGGCAGCGCCGGCCTGCCGTGCGGCAAAATCGGCGACCTGCAGGTCAGCCGTATGCTGCTGGGCGGCAACCTGCTGACGCATTTCACCCACAGCCGGGATTTGAGCTACGTTTATCGCCTCACGGCGCATTACAATACGGAGGCGAAAGTCATGGCCACGCTGGCCGCCGCCGAGGCGCAGGGGATCAATACGGTGTCCATGCATAATCCGCCGGGGCCGATCCAGATCCTGCGCCAATACCGCCGGCAGGGCGGCAAGATCCAGTGGATCATCTGCCCCACGGCGCCCGTGCAGGACGGCATGACCGCCTACACGCAGCAGGTCAAGGAACTGGTGGACAACGGCTGCGAAGCGATTTATCTCTGGGGCGTGCATGCCGATCCGCTGGCGGCGCAGGGCAGGATTGACCTGATCGCCAAGGCGGTCGAGGTCGCCAAGAATCTCGGCGTGCCGTCAGGCGTCGGTTGTCACGATCTGAAGGTGGTCATCGAGTGTGAAAAAAACAAGGTGCCGTGCGATTTCTACATCAAGACGTTTCACCACCATAATTACCCCAGCGGCCCGAAGCCCGACCAGTTGGCCGGGCCGACATCGGAAGAGCGTCCGGCCTACTGGTGCCGCGATCCGCAGCAGACCATCGAGGTGATGCAGAACGTCCAGAAACCATGGCTGGCCTTCAAGATCATGGCGGCGGGCGCGATTCCGCCGCAGGACGCGTTCCGGTACGCTTTCGAGAACGGCGCCGATCACGCCCTCGTCGGCATGTTCGATTTCGAGATTGCCGAGGATGTGGCGCTGCTCAAATCCATCCTGCCGACGATCCACCGCACGCGGCCATGGCGCAGTTGACATGACCGGGCGGATCAGCCTGTTGGCGCTGCTGCTGTGTGCGGCGGCGCACGCTGCGAGCCTGACGTTTGAGGCCGAGGGCAACGCTTACCGGTTCGATACCGGGACGCTGCGGGGCGTGTTGCGGGCGGAGAGGCAGTCGCGCGGGCTGTTGCCCGTGGTGGATGGCGCCACCGGCACGAACCTCGCGCGATCGTTGGGCTTGTTCTCACACTATCGGCTGCTGGATGCCACCCACCGGTACGGCACAGCGGCGTGGGACTGGGCCAGCGTAGCGCGGCGGCTGCCGGATGGCGCGGTGGAGACGCGGTGGACGGCCGACGCGGAACATCCGTTCGACCTGCAAGCCGTTTATCGGTGGACGGGATCGAACACGCTCGATGTGGCGACCACCGTGCGCGCGCATAAAGATCTGCGCCGGTTTGAGGCGTTTCTGGCGTCGTACTTCGAGGGCTTTGCGTCGGCGTTTGTGTACACGCAGGGCGGGTTGCTGGAGGCGAAGCAGGACGCCGGCGTCTGGCAGGCGTTTCCGCGCGATGAGGCGGCGGCAAAGATCATCGGCGACGGACGCTGGCAACGGCCGCCGCATCCGGTGGACTGGACGATCAGACCCCCGCTGGCCGGGCCGTTGGGCCTGCGCCGGGATGAAAAGACCGGTCTGGCCGCCCTGGTGATGGCGCCGCCGGCGGATTGTTTTGCGGTCGCCACACCGTACGGTGCGGAAGAACACCGGTCCTTGTATCTCTCGTTGTTTGGCCGCGATCTCAAGGCGGGGGAGAGCGCCACGGCGCGCGCGCGGCTGATCATCGGGCGCGGCATCACGGATCAACAAGCCATCACCTTGTACGAAACCTATCTAAAGGGGAATCAACCATGAACCAATTACCTCTCTCACGCCGCCAGTTCATCGGCGGCACGGTGGCCGCCACGGCGACCGGTGCCATCCTCGATGCCTTGAACAGCCGGGCGGCGGAGACACCGGCCGCGCCGGTGCCCGCACCGCCGATCACCCGCAAGCTCAAACTCGGCCTGATCGGTTGCGGCGGCCGCGGCCTGTGGATCACCAACTTCTTCAAGCAACACGGCGGCTACGAATTCCATGCCGTGGCGGATTATTTCGACACGGTTGCAGACCAGGCCGGCGAGAAACTCGGGGTGGACAAGGCGCGGCGGTTCGCCGGGTTGTCGGGCTACAAGCAGCTCATCGCCAGCGGCGTCGAGGCGGTCGTCATCGAGGACGTGCCGTACTTCTACCCCGAACAGGCCCAGGCTGCGGTGGATGCCGGCCAGCATGTTTATATGGCCAAGCCGGTCGCCGTGGATGTGCCCGGCACGTTGTTGATCGGCGCGGCCGGCAAGCTGGCGACCAGAAAGAAGCTGTGCCTTCTCGTGGACTACCAGTTGCCCACCGATCCGGCCTGCATCGAGGTCGCCAACCGCATCCGCGCCGGCGCACTCGGCCCGCTGGAGCACATCGCGTCGTTCGGCATGGCGTGGCATGCGTGGCCCGACCCGCCCCGCGGGCCGAACATCGAAAGCCGGTTGCGCGACGAGATCTGGCTCTCCGATACGGAGCTCAGCGGCGACACGCTGGTCTCCTACGACATTCACATCATCGATGGCGTGGTTTGGGTGATGGGCAAGGCGCCCGCCGCCGCCTCGGGTTGTTCGCGGACGTGCCGGCCGAAACCCCATGGGGATCGCACCGATGTCGCGGCCGTGGTTTACGAGTATGAGGATGGCACGCTCTGGACGCATGTCACCCAGTCGCTGGACAACAGCTTCGATGTTACGACCCTTTCGGCGAGCCTCTTCGGCCTGCAAGCCACGGCGCACCTCCAGTACGGCGGCAAGGTTTACGTGCGCGGTGGCGATCAGCATTACGCGGGCCAGATGGGCAGCGTGTTTGACGAGGGTGTCGTGCGCAACGTTGCCGAGTTCTACCGCAATATCACCGAGAGCCATTTCGAAAACCCGACCGTCCAGCGCGCGGTGGACGGCCACTTGACCGCCATCCTCGGCCGTGAGGCCGCCGCGCGGGGCCGGCGTCTGACGATGCAGGAATTGATCCGTGAAAATAAGCCGCTGAAAGCGAACCTGACCGGTATGCGGGCCTGATCAGTTGGCGGTCGACGGTTTCGGCAGCCTGCGGGTCAGTTGCGGTTCGATAGATGCAAGACCAAGGTGATTTCCACAAGGAGCGCTCACATGAAACGAATCGTTCTGTTGCTCGTGCTCGTCGCCGGACTGGCGGCGCGGGCCGCCCAGCCGTTTTTCCCGTTCTGCATAGACTGGCACGACGCCAAGAAAAGGGATTTTGCCGCACAGGCGGCCATGCTGAAGGAACTCGGTTACGACGGCGTCGGCCACATCTGGCTGGACAAGGTCGCGGAACGGCTGCAGTCGCTCGACGCGGTGGGGCTGAAGCTATATCAGATCACGATGACGGTGAACGTCGCAGCGGGGGAAGCCCCGTTCGACATGCAGCGGTTCAAGGAAGTCCTGGCGCTGGTCAAGGGCCGCAATGTCCAGTTCCTCCTGATCTGCGACGGCGCCAAACCGGGCGACACGTCCGCCGACGAACGCGCCGTGCAAGTTTTCCGCGAGATGTCCGATCTGGTCCGCGCGGCCGACGCAACCCTGTTGCTTTATCCGCATACGGGCAATTGGATCGAGCGCATCGAGGACGCCGTGCGCGTAGCCGACCTGGTGGACCGTCCCAACGTCGGCGTGATGTTCAACCTGTGCCACTGGCTGCGCGTCTGCCCGGATCGCGACTACCGGACGCGGCTCCGGCAAGCCCTGCCTCGTCTCTGGGCCGTCTCGATCAACGGCGCCGACGAACGCGACGACCAGCCCGGCTGGGAGCGTTACATCCAGCCGCTGGACCGGGGATCGTTTGACGTCGGCACGCTGCTTAAGACGCTGCGGGAACTCGGGTACAAGGGTCCGATCGGTTTGCAGTGCTATGGCATCGGCGGCGATGCCCGCGAGCATCTGGCGCGGTCCATGGCCGCCTGGAGCCGGCTGCAGGCGGGTTTGACGAACGCTCCGCCGGCGGCCGTGCCGGTTGCGGCGGGCCGGAAACAGGCGCTGATCGTCACCGGGCGGGATCTGCACAACTGGAAGGCGACCACGCCCGTGCTCCAGGCGGCGCTTGCCGCCGATCCGCGGCTGGCGGTGACGGTGACGGAGGATGCGAAGATGCTCGCCGCCCCGGAACTCAGGACCTACGACGTCATCGTGCTGCATTACATGAACTGGCAGGATCCCGGCCCTGGTGCAGCAGCGCAGGAAGGGTTGCGTCAGTCTGTGACCAACGGCACGGGCCTGGTGCTGGTGCATTTTGCCTGCGGCGCTTTCCAGGACTGGCCGGAGTTCGTCAAAATCGCCGGGCGCGTATGGGATCCGAAACTCCGCGCGCATGATCCGCGCGGCAAGTTCCAGGTCAGCTTCACCGACCGGACCCACCCCATCACGGCGGGATTACCGGCGTTTGAGGCCGATGACGAGCTGTACACCTGCCTGGCCGGCGACACGCCGATCCATCTGCTGGCCACGGCCCGCTCCGCCGTGGACCAGAAGGACTACCCCATGGCCTTCGTGCTCCAGTACGGCCGGGGGCTGGTGTTCCACTGCGTGCTGGGGCATGACGAAAAAGCGCTGAGCATCCCCGCCGTCAGCCAACTTTTCCGCCGCGGATGCGCCTGGGCAGCCAGCTTGCCGCCGGGCGACTGAGCACGGCCCGGCAAAGCCGCAACCCAAGCAAAATGAATTTGGAACTCAGAATTTTTGGTTAGTGGCACAAGCCGTCCAGCCCGCGGCCGGCTTAGCCATGGCGGCGCGGGCCGAAATGCCGCGGCCCGGCATGATGCCGGTGGCCGTACGCGGACTGCCCGCCGCCGTGCGGACGACCGCCGCCGCGCTGGCCGCGGGGCGGTGGTTTGGCGGCGGCGCCGGTGGCTTGGCGCGCCGTCTCGGAATGGTAGGCGTGCCGGGTTTCCACCGGAACCGGCTGCCGGAGCAGCCGCTCGATGTCGCGCAGGTAGTCGCGCTCGTCGGCGGCGCAAAACGAAATGGCATCCCCGTCGGCGCCCGCGCGGGCCGTGCGGCCAATGCGGTGCACGTAGGTCCCGGGCTCGATGGGCAGGTGGTAGTTGATCACGTGCGTGATGTTGTCCACGTCGAGGCCCCGTGCCGCGATGTCCGTGGCGACAAGCACGCGGACCTTGCCCGCCTTGAAACCCGCCAGCGCCGCGGTGCGCGCGCTCTGGCTTTTGTTGCCGTGGATGGCGGCGACCGTGATGCCGGCCGCCTGGAGCTTTTCGGCGACCCGGTTGGCGGCATGCTTCATCTGAGTGAACACCAGCACCCGGTCCATGCCGGTGTCGCGCAGCAGCGACACCAACAGCGCATCCTTGTTCGTCCGGTCCACGAACAGGACCTTCTGGGCGATCTTTTCGATGGTGGGTTGCTCCGGGGTGATGGTGACGTGCACGGGATCGTGCACCAGGGTGCGCGCCAGCGCGACCACGTCCGGCGCCAGGGTGGCGGAGAAAAACAGCGACTGGCGCCTGGCCGGGAGCGTGGCTATGATCTTGCGGATGTCGCGGATAAAGCCCATGTCGAGCATCCGGTCCGCCTCGTCGAGCACAAAGAT
>CAIQIC010000170.1 GCA_903871765.1 uncultured Lentisphaerota bacterium | reverse complement strand
TATGGTGAACCACTTGCCGTCACCGGAGATTTCACGGACTACCCCCGCGACCTTTACCTGCTGGGCCATGAGGTTGACATCGGTCTGGGCGGACCTGGTGTTGACAAAGACGGGCTTCGCGGCGCTGCCTGTTTCGTTGTACGCCGCCGCGCCGAGTTCAAGATAGCGCTCGCCGGTAGTCGGGAGCGTCTTGATGGTTCCGGTGACCGTCACGCGCGTTCCCGCTGTCACGCTGTCCTGGCCGGTCGTGCCGTCCTGGACGCGAATGCCCGATACTCTGTTGGGTTCGCCGGTGTAGAAGTATGTCGTGGTCCGCGCATTGGATATGTTACGCGGGGCGCAGGTGACGGGCTTCGCGATCAGGGTCACTATCGAGTTCTCCGGCTGCTTCGCGGCCTCGGCTATGGTCATGGGCGCCGGGCCGGCGGCGAGGGCCGCTATATCATCCGCGCCGAACGCCGTGTCGAATACCTGCACGGAGGCTATCGAGCCACTGAAGTATGACGTCGGAGCACTGCCCGTGTAGGCGCAGGCCAGGTAGAAATAGTCGGTCGTGAACATCGAAAGGGTCTTCGACTCCTGCGCGTTGAGCGCTCCGTCCACGTAGACTTTCTCAATCGAGCCATCGAACGTTACGGCTATGTGATGCCACTTTGCGGCAATGGGAACGCCCCCGTCAAAGCCCATATCCAGCGTACTGCCGTGAGAAACAGCCCCGCTGGTTGCCGAAGTGCCATAGTTGAACTGGGCATTGGTACCGGACGCGCCGCCGGTGTGTGACCAGGTGAGCATGCATTCGTTGGTCGCGATTGCCGGGTTATAGGCCCACATCGAGACAGTGTATTTGCCGTTGGTCGTGATGGTGCTGGGCGTTTGGAATGTGCTCTTCATGCGGTCGGACCCGCCGAATGTGACGCATTTCTTGCCCGCCAGGAACTGCACCTGCGGGTTGGTCGTGTCCTTGCCGAAGCTGCCGGCAAGCGAGCCGGCATTCGTCCAGGTGGTCAGGGCTCCCAGCGGCAGTCTGGAGGCGTCGAGATCGATAAGCGGCTCGGACGGCAGCTTGCTGTCGGATATGCTCTGCGTGTATTCGGTCTCGATGTTCTCGAAAAACAGCCCCTGGAACTGGCTGTTGGGGAAATTTGTGTTGGGATCCACGCTGGCAAACGGCATGACCGGCATTGTGATCTCGATCTGATACGGGGTGTCCGGCAGGAGATTCGAGGCGTCTATGTAGTAGCCCTGGAACATCCAGTCCCCTTCGGCCTCATAGCTGCCGTTATAGCCTTTGTTGACCGTTACCGGCGATCCGTTGATCTTCGCGGACACGGCCATACTCGGCCACGCGTCGGCTATATGAATGAATATCAGCTGCCTATACGGCGCAGTCCAGGCGGCATATAGATCTTCCGTAGTGAAAGTAACCGGCAAAGCGGCGCGCCTGTTCTGTAGTTGATTGATTATCCTCTGAGGAATCTTGAAGCTGCCCCGGTAAGTGGTGCTGTTGAATTTCGCATCATAACTGCCGATCTGCTGATCTATGCCAAACTTCTCCCCGGCAAACTTAACCTTGCCGATAATCGTGTCACCGTTTCGAGTGGAATTGACTTGGCCGCCGTTGACCGTCACTGAGTTTACGACCGTTCCGGTCGGCACCGCCGCGATGAAGTCCTCGAATGCGCCGACTTCGCCGGTCGCGTTCGTGATCTGAAGCTGAGTGCCATGCATGGCCGCATCGCCCTG
>CAIQIC010000169.1 GCA_903871765.1 uncultured Lentisphaerota bacterium | reverse complement strand
CCGAGCGCGACCAGCCCCCGGATCTCCTCCAGCGCGCGCTGGCCATCGAACGCCGCCGGATTCAAGGCCGGAACCGCCGGCGGCGCCGGGGCGGGCCGGCCGCAACCGGACAACAGAAAGGTCAGGAGCACCAGGCCCGCGGGCAGCCGGGCGTTGGAGCGGAAGATACGCATGAACGGGCCGGCGGCTTATTTGTGCTGCGCCGCGAGTTGCTTGATCAGGGCCTGCAGGTCCTTGGACAACTCCCGGTGCTTGAGGCCGTAGATGAGGTTGGTGCGGAGGAAATCGAATTTGTTGCCGATGTCATAGCGGGTGCCCTCGAAACGCAGGCCGTACATGGCCCGGTTCCGGACCATCAGCCGCATGGCGTCGGTGATCTGGATCTCGTTATTCTTGCCGGGCGCCGTTTTATCTATGTACTGGAAGATTTCCGGCGAGAAGACATAGCGGCCGGCAATGGCGAGGTTGGAGGGCGCCTCGGCGACGGTGGGCTTTTCGACGAAATCCTCGATCAGGTAGAGACCGTCTTGGACCGGCTTGCCCTTGATGACCCCGTAGCGACTGACCTTCGCGCGGTCCACCTCTTCCAGCGCGACGACGGATTCCCGGTAGCGCTCGTATTCGGCGATGAGCTGCCGCGTCACCGGCGTCCGGGAATCCACCAGCGTATCGCCCAGCAGCACGGCAAACGGCTCGCTGCCCACGTGCTGACGCCCGCAGCGGATGGCATCGCCCAGGCCGTTGAGCTCCTTCTGCCGGATGAAATGAATATCGGCCAGCTCGGAAATGCGCCGGATGGCCCGAAGCTCCTCGGTCTTGTGTTGTTCCTCCAGTTCGGCTTCGAGCTCGAAGTTGCGGTCGAAATGCTCCTCGATGGCGCGCTTGCCCTTGCCGATGACCATGAGGATGTCGCGGATGCCGGAGGCCACGGCCTCCTCGACAACGTATTGGATCGTCGGCGTGTCCACAATGGGCAGCATTTCCTTGGGCTGCGATTTGGTCGCGGGCAGAAAGCGGGTGCCGAAGCCCGCGGCGGGAATAATGGCTTTACGGATCATGGCGTCGTCTCCCGGGGTTAGACAATCTGCGGTATGATGACTTTGATACCCAGCGGCTCCAGCCGCTCCCGGAGCGCCGCGAACATGGCCTCGTCCGCATAGGTGCCGACAATTGCGCCGCCGGAGCCGGAGAACTTGGCGCTGGCGCCGACCGCGCGCGCGGCTGCGACCATGCGGAGATTGCCCGGGCTGATCTGGTAAATCCGGCGGCGGCGGTCGAAGTTGGCGTTCATGAGCGCCGCGAGCCCGTCCCGCTCGCCGCGCAGCAGCAGGTCGCGCGCCTGGTCGGCGAGGCCGGCCCAGAAGCGCATGGCTTCGACCACCTCCGGCTCGCCGCGCTCCCAGCGCGCGCGGATGTTGTTGTGGAAGACCTCCGTGCCCTCGGCGAGGTCCGTGCGGTAGGCGAGATAGAGCGGCGGCAGCAGCGCGGGCTCGAGCGGCTCGTACCGGCCGTAGCCCTGCCGCTCCATCAGCTCCCGGTTGAAGTCCATGTACACCAGCCCCTGGTACACCTGCGCCACGCGGTCCTGCAGGCCGGCGGGGATGCCCAGCTCACGCGTTTCCACCGAGAGAATCAGGTTGGCCAGGAGGGGCGGGGGAATGTCCACCCGGTAGAACGCGAGCAGGGCGCGGCAGCCGGCGGTGATGATCGCGCTGGAGCCGGCCAGGCCGACCTGCTCGGGAATGTTGGTGTGGTAGCGGATGGTGAAGTTGCGCTCGTCCAGCGCAAGCTGATGCTCCGTGCAATAGTCGTGAAAGCGTTTGATCGTGGCCTTGAGCAGCCGGATGCCGCCGTAGTAACCGTACTGGCGCACGTCGTCGGCCAGATGCCGGATGCCGCGGAAGCGCGAGTGGTCGCGCGCAGACGGCAGGATTTCCAGCTCGGGCGTCTCGTACAACTGCACCTCCGCCGCGAAGTTGCTGAACGTGAACGCGATCGTCTTGCCGAAATAGCCATCGGACGGATTGCCGATCAGTCCCGCGCGCGGATGGGCCTTCGCATGAATGATCATCGTCGCCATCCTAATCGCTGCGGCGGCCCGATTCAATCGCGATTTCGCGGGGCGCCATTTTGTCTTTGAACTTCGCCGGCGCGCGGAGTAGCATGGCCGTCTGAATTCAGGAGGACTGGTTATGGAAAGAGGTACTTCTTTCGGCGTGCCGCCGCCGATTCCGGGCCGGGGCCGGCCCGCGCCGGGCTTCGGACGCGGCGTGTCGCTGTCCGCGGGCCTGGTCATCGCCGTGGCCGTCGTCATCGTGCTGCTGCCGCTGTGGGTCTGGTTCTTCTGCCGGATCGAGCCGGGCCAGGACGAGATTGCGATCCTAATCCGCAAGACGGGGCAAAACCTGGCCTCGGGCCAGATCATGGCCGCGACACCGGACCAGAAGGGCATCCAACTCGCCGTGCTGTCGGAGGGCCGGTACTTCAAGAATCCGTACACGTGGGCTTGGGAGATCCAGCGGATCACGGACATCCCGGCGGGCCAACTGGGCGTTTTGACGCGGCTGTACGGCCAGGACCTGCCGCCGGGGCAGATCATTGCCCCGGAAGGTTTCCGGGGCGTCGTGGAGCAGGTGCTCAGTCCGGGCAAGCACCGCATCAACCTGTATGCCTATCAGGTGCAGGTGGTGAATGCGATCACCATCCGGCCCGGCTGCGTGGGGGTGCAGACCGCGCTGGTGGGCCAGGACACCATGCTTAACGGCATTCCGGCAGAGCAGCGCAACACCTTCATCGTCGCGCCCGGCATGAAGGGCGTGCAGGCGGAGGTGCTCGACCCGGGCACGTATTATCTCAATCCGTGGGTTGTGAACGTGGTCGAGGTCAATCTGCAGAGCCAGCGCTTCGAACTGAGCGGCGAGGACGCGATCAACTTCCTGACACTGGACGGCTTTACGATCGTTGTCGAGGGCACCATCGAGTTTGCCCTGCTGCGCGACAAAGCGGCGCTGCTGACGCACCAGGTGGGTGTCATGGACGAAATCCTGAAGAAGATCATCCTGCCGCGCGCCCGCGGGTTCAGCCGCATCGAGGGCAGCAAGAACCCCGCGTTGAACTACATCGTCGGCGAGATGCGGCAGAAGTTCCAGGACAGCCTGGAGGCCCACCTGCGCGCGCAATGCCAGGATTGGGGCGTGGCGATCAAGTCGGTGCTGATCCGCAATATCACGGTGCCGGACCAGATTGCCAGCGTCATCCGCGACCGCGAACTGGCCGTGCAGAACGCGAAGATGTACGACCAGCAGATCGCGCAGGCCAAATCGAAGGCGGAATTGACCAAGCAGGAGATGCTCGCGCTCCAGAACAAGGAAAAGGTCCAGGCCACGACCGTCCAGATCCAGGCGCGCATCCTGGCGCAGCAGGAGCAGCAGGTCCGGCTGACCAGCGCGCAGCAGGATCTCGCGGTGGCCAAGCTGGAGAACGACGCGGCCACCGCGCAGGCCGCGGCGGTGCTGGCCCGGGCGGGCGGCGAGCAGGCGGTGATCCGGATGAACAACGAAGCCGACGCCGGCGTGCTGCGCAACCAGGCGCAGGCCTTCGGCGGCGGCCTGCCCTATGCGCGCTATCTGTTTTACAGCAAGGTCGGGCCGCGCATCGGCACGATCCTGACCACGGATAAACCGGAAGGACTCGGCAGCCTGTTCCTGCCGTATCTGCCGCCGGCGGCAAAGGAGGCGGGCAAATGAAAAATCTTACCGTCATGCTGTTGTTGCTGGTCCTGGTGCTCGGCGGCCTGTGGCTGGTCTGGGAGTGGGGTTTCTGCCGTTTCTATGTGGCGCCGGATACCATGGCGATCATCATCGCCAAGGACGGCGAGCCGCTGCCGCCGGGCCAGATCCTGGCCAATGAAAAGCAAAAGGGCGTGCGCGAGCAGGTGCTCGGCGAAGGCCGGCATTTCCTCAATCCCTACTTTTTCGAGCACAAGCTCATGCCCGTGACCGTCATCCCGGCCGGCAAGGTCGGCATCGTCACCGCCAAGGTGGG
>CAIQIC010000168.1 GCA_903871765.1 uncultured Lentisphaerota bacterium | reverse complement strand
CCTGAAAAAATGATGTCAAGCGAGGAGCTGGCAGCAATTCGCATTATGGATAGCTCGGACCACTTCTGCCCCGGAGCGGAACGTGTTTGCCACGGCAGAGCGTCTTCGCAAAGCCGGGTAAACGTTCCGAAAGTGCCCGGAACCGTTAAAGGTCGGCGAGTTCGTAGACGCCGGGGTCTTCGCTGACCGCCCAGCGAATCGCGTCGGCGATGTGATCGCCGATGCCCGGCACATCCCGCAGTTGCGCGGCGTCGGCGCGCAGCACGGACTCCACGTTGCCGAAACGTTCCAGCAGCCGTTCCGCGCGGGCGGGTCCTATGCCCGGCAAGCCCTGCAGGATGTATAGTTGACGCTTGCGCTTGCCCTTGGGACGATATCCGTGGCGCGGGAACGCGCCCCGGGCGGTGGCCCGGATTTGACGCCCGGCGTACACCATCAGCCGCGCAGATTCTTCCGGGGAGAGGGACCGCAGCACCGGCAAACCGAAGATCAGGCTTAACGTGATCAGTGCGCCCTGCAGGGCCTCCCGGCGCATATGACAGGCCGCCAGATCCGCCGCCGTGCCTTCCAGCAGCATCGCCGCAGGCCAGGCCGCGTTAGCCAAGCCTTGGGCCTGCTGAAACAACCGTCCATCCACGATCGAAAGCGCAAAGTCCGGCAGCGTCTTGCGCTCCACGAGCAGCCGCCCGTCCACCTCGTAGTCGCCGATGTCCAAGCGTTGGACTATGACCTGTACGTCGTCCTGCTGCTGCAAGGCCGCTACCACGCCGGAACGCGCCTCGCGGTCGTCAACCCGTACCACCATTTGGTCCGCGGCGGACATGCCGGCAAGGTAGCAATAAACAGGGGAAAAACTAAATGATTTTTCGACATTTCGCGGATACCCGTGCGGCAGCGGCTCCGCCGGGCCTGCTCCGCCGTCTTGCTTGCCAAGCCGTAGCCTCCGAGCGAAGGCTGGACGGCGTCGCCCTTACCAAGAATGGGTAGGGCGAACCCTCCGGGTGAGCCGTAAGGGCGAGGCGTCCCTGCCGAGCCGCAAAAACAAAAGACCCCGCGCCCTCCGTCCATAGCGTTGCGCGATGGGTGTAACCGCGCCGTGCATCGGGTCATCCTCCGCGGAGGACCGGTGCCGCCCGATGCACGACGCTTCTCTGATCATCACCTCTGCGTGGCCCGATCCGCGCCACATCTTTTGAATTTAAGATGTACATGCCCTGGCCAGCAGCCGGAGCCACTCGGCCGCGCGGGCGCGGGGATCCGGTGCGTTGACCAGGTCGGTGACCACCGCGAAACCGTCGGCGCCGGCGGCGCGCAGAGCCGGGACATGCTCCGGCGTCAGGCCGCCGATGGCTGCGACCGGGCAGCCGGCCAGCCGGCGCAGCCGGCGGAAACCGTCTATGCCGAGCGGCGACAGCGTCATGCGCTTGGTGGTGGTGGCGAAAACCGGCCCCAGGCCGAGGCAGGAGGGCTGCAGCGCGTGGGCGCACGCCAGTTCGATGTAGTTGTGCGCGCTGAGACCCAGGCGCAAACCGGCCCGGGCCAGGGCCCCCAGGTCGGCCTGCCGCGCATCCTCCTGCCCGAGGTGTACGCCGTAGGCGCCGTGCTGCAAGGCCAGTGCCCACGCGTCATTGATGAATAAGCGCGCGTCGAACCTGCGAGCGATTGCGATGGCTGCGCAGATTTCCTTTTCCAGCGCCGTCCCGGTCAGATCCTTCACCCGTAATTGGATCGTCGTAATGCCCAGCGGCAGCAGTTGTTCCAGCCAGGCCGCGCGATCAACGATTGGATAAAGTCCCAGCGGAGCCGGCCCGCAGGAGGGGAAGATCAGACGCGCGCGGCCCGCCGCGGCCGTCGGCGTGGCCCAGGGCAAATCGGCGGCGGCGTCGGGCCAGCCGTGATGGGCGAGGGGGCCGTGCCCCCGGCCGAGATTCTCACCCCGGCGCAGGCCCTGGTTGAGATAGGCTTTGCCCAGCACCAGCGCGTCGGGCAGCGTCAGCCCCAGGGCGTGCGCGGCCGCGATGGCCGCGGACAATGTGCACCCCGTGCCGTGCGTGTGCCGGACATGCTGCCGCGGGCTGGTCAGCCAGAAGGCGTTATGCCCGTTCGTCCAATAGTCCTGGCTGAACTCCGTGCCGCCATGCCCGCCCTTGACCAGCACCGAGCGCGCGCCGCGTCGCACCAGTTCGGAAGCGGCTTCCTCCAGGGCTGGCTTAAGCGGTTCGGCCTGGATGACTATCGCTTCGGAGGGGCTGGTGCCACCTAAGACCTCGAGCTCTGCGAGATTCGGCGTCACCACGTCCGCGCGGGGCAGAATCCCTTCAATCAACCCTTGCCACCCTTCTGTGTCGAGCAGGCGGGCGCCGCTGGTGGCGTTCAGGACCGGATCACAGACGACGAACGCGTCGGTCTGCCGCAGAAATTCGGCTACGATCCGCACGTGCTCAACCGTCGCCAGCATGCCGATCTTGATGGCGGCGGGCGGCAGATCGGCGGCCAGCGCGGCCAGTTGCTCGCGCAACAGATCGGGCGCTACCGGCGCGACGCGGAAGACGCCGGTGGTGTTCTGTACGGTCAATGCAGTAATGACCGTACAGGCATGCACGCCCAAGCCGGTCATGGTCTTGAGATCCGCTTGAATCCCCGCGCCCCCGCCCGGATCGCTGCCGGCGATGGTCCAGACGATGGGCCGGGGAACAACGTGTGATGAGTAATGAGTCATGATTGGCGGCAAACTTTCCGGCTCAGTTTCATGGAGCAGAAAGCGGGGCCGCACATGCTGCAATACCGGGCGGACTTGGCGCGGGCGGCCGGCAGCGCCTCGTCGTGGTAGCGGCGGGCGGTGGCCGGATCGAGCGCGAGCCGGAACTGGTCCTCCCAGCGGAAGGTCCCGCGGGCCGCGCTCATGGCGTCGTCCCAATCGCGCGCGCCAGGGAAGCCCCGCGCCAGGTCGGCGGCATGGGCGGCGATTTTGTGGGCGATGACGCCAGCCTTGACGTCGTCGCGGTTGGGCAGTCCGAGGTGTTCCTTGGGCGTGACGTAGCAGAGCATGGCGCAGCCATGCGCGGCGATCAGGGCGCCGCCGATGGCGCTGGTGATGTGATCGTAGGCGGGGGCGACGTCGGTGACCAGCGGGCCGAGGGTGTAGAACGGCGCGTCATGGCAGAACTTGCGTTCCAGCGCCATGTTTTCCGCGATCAGGTTCAGCGGCACGTGGCCGGGGCCTTCGATCATCACCTGGCAATCGAGCGACCAGGCGATCCGGGTCAGCCGGCCGAGCGTCTCGAGTTCGGCGAACTGCGCCTCGTCATTGGCGTCGGCGATGCACCCGGGACGCAGCCCGTCGCCGAGCGAAAAAGCGACATCGTAGGCGCGCAGGATTTCGCAGATGTCGCGGAAATGCGTGTAGAGAAAATTCTCCCGGCGATGCGCCTGACACCACGTGGCCAGGATGGCGCCGCCGCGGCTCACGATGCCGAGCCGGCGGCGGCGGACCAGCGGCAGGGTGCGGCGCAACACGCCGGCGTGGATGGTGAAATAATCCACCCCTTGTTCGGATTGCTCGATCAAGACCTCGCGATAGAGCTCCCACGTCAGGTCCGCCGGTTCGCCGCCGGCGCGGCGGAGGGCCTCGTAGATCGGCACGGTCCCGACCGGCACGGGCGCGTTGCGCAGGATCCACTCGCGCGTGGCGCGGATCTGCGAGCCCGTGGAGAGATCCATGACCGTATCGGCGCCCCAGAGCGTCGCCCAGCGCATCTTCTCGACTTCCTCCTCGATGGACGACGCCACGGCGGAATTGCCGAGGTTGGCGTTGATCTTCACGCGGAACCGGCGGCCGATGAGCATCGGCTCGCTTTCCGGATGGTTGATGTTGGCCGGCAGGATGGCGCGGCCGGCGGCGATTTCCCGGCGGACATGGTCCGGCGTGATCGGCGGCCGGCCGCCGTTCTCGCGCAGCGCCGCGAACTCCATCTCCGGTGTGACAAGGCCGCGGCGGGCATAGGCCAACTGCGTAACCGCGGCGCCCGTCCGGGCCCGGCGGATGGGATGACTGAAGTGCGCGTGGGGACAGTCCGTGGCGCGGTGTTGCACGGCCACCGTATCGCCGCGCGCCTCGATCCAGGGCAGCCGCAGCGGCGGCAGTCCCGTGCGCACATTGAGCCGGCAACGGTGATCCGTCCACGGGCCGCTGGTGTCATACAGACGCAAGCGCCGGCGGCCGGCCAGTGAAATCTCGCGGAACGGCACGCGCACGCCGGTCTGCCGGCCATCCAGGTACACTTTGCGCGTGCCGGGAAAATTACCGTCGAAACCGCGGGATGGCCGCTGTGTCATGGTCCGTTCCAAAAAAAACGCCGTAATTCCGCGAAGAATTACGGCGACTCCGCTGATCCACCGTCGCTTCCCTTCGCCGGAATTACCCGACAGGTTCAAGGGGTTTAACCGGAAACCGGGACAGTGGCCACGCGCCCACCAACATCTGTCACCCGGCTCCGGGTTATCTCAGCCCTCGCGAGCTCCCCCAGCGAACATTTTCGAGGCAACGCTACTCCTTTGCGCGTGCGTGTCAAGCCGTCTCAAAGGTCGTCCGCTGGACGTGTTGTCGGGGAAGGTTTTGTAACCACGTCCGGCCGTCCGTCCACCCACGTGGGGT